>DAIDHB010000453.1 GCA_027452145.1 Planctomycetales bacterium | reverse complement strand
CCTGCTCAACGTCGTCGTCGTCTCCCTGATCTTCTTCCGCGACTCGCTCTTCGGCGGATCGGGGATCGGCAAGCGCATCGCGGGTCTGCGGGTCGTGCAGGCGAAGGACGGCTCGTCGCCGCTGACCTTCGGGCAGGGGATCCTGCGCTGGCTGAGCCAGTTCATCCCGATCTTCAACCTGGTCGACGCGATCGCGCCGTATCGCGACCCGCTCTGCCGCCGCTACGGCGACCGCTGGGCCGGGACGCGGGTGATCGACACTGAGAAGAAGCTCGAGAAGGACCGGGGGAAGATCGCCACCCGCCTGTTCAGGAAGCGGGGAGTTCAGCTTCCTCGACAGTTCGGGATGACCATGGAGGAGCTGGCTCGGCTCTCCTGACGATCGCGGCGAGGAAGTTTTCCATGCCCTGCGACTTCTTCGGCGCCAGCCCGCTGCTGGTCCGGATGAGCTGGGCCAGCTCCGCCGCCAGCTCCTGCCGGGCCCGCGGCGCCATCTCGCCGCGGGCGACCAGATACTGGCCGGTCAGCGAGACGACCTCTTCCGGGATCGCCGCCAGCTTCTCCGGCGGGAGGTCGGCGCCGGCCTCGTCGGCGGCCGGCAGGTCGGGGAGCAGGTCCCCGGTCTCGACCGGCTCCTGATAGACGACCAGCGTGCCGGCGACCAGGTCGCCGAGCCGCTGGCTGTCGCGGGTCAGCAGCAGGCTCGTCAGCCCGACGCCGTAGAACAGCGGCAGGAAATCCACCACGCGAAGCAGGTTGCGGAGCAACGTATCGAAGAACCGGAGCGAGTAGCCTCCCTGCTTGATCACCCGGATGTGCAGCAGCCGCTTGCCCGGCGTCTGGCCGTTCATCAGCCACTCCAGCAGGATGAAGTAGCCGTTGTAGAACGCGAATGAGCCCAGGGCGCTGATCCCCATGACCCAGAGCTCCCCGTTGCCGCCGACGGCCTCGGCGAGCGCCGCCAGGGCGAACGCGATCAGGTTGATCAGCACCTGGCCGATGACGAGCATGACCAGCACGTCGACGAAATAGGCCCCCGCGCGGCTCCCCGGCCCGGCCAGGGCAAAGGACAGCTCGATGTTCTCCGGGGTCCGGATCGAGATGACACGCTGGGAGAGGACCGGCCGATGGTCGTTCATGAGTTTATCCGGTCGCGACAGGGGGCCTGGGAAGGGCTCAAGAGCTTCCTCGAGCAGGCGCAGCGGCTCTCGCTGGCTCGCGTGCCGCTGGGCGATTTCCGCGAGGGGAGCGCGCTTTATCGCCAGGCGGTCTCGGACCTGGCCTATGCCCGGATGTGCTATCCCGGCCATCCGGTGGTCCGGCAACTCGAGCAGCTCGTCGGCCACGCCCACAGCCTTCTCTATCAGGCCGACCGATCGCGGTCAAGGAACTGGGTCGGGTTCTGGCGGACGACCTGGCCGGCGCGGGTGCGCCAGGCCGCCGGCCCGATCCTTTTATCCACGGCGATCTTCTGGGCCGGGGCCCTGGTGGGCTTCTTCCTGACCATGGAGTACCCGACGCTCGAGGGCTTCTTCATCAGCCCGTCGATGCGGGCGGCGATCGAGTCGAAGCACCTCTGGACCGAGTCGCTCACACGGGTGGCGCCGGCCGCCAGCAGCCAGATCGCGACGAACAACATCAACGTCTCGCTGCTGGCCTGGGGCCTGGGCCTGTCGCTGGGCATCGGCACGGTCTGGCTGATGCTGTTCAACGGGATCATGCTGGGCGCGATCGCGGCGGCCTGCCTCCGCGGCGGGATGCTCCAGCCACTGGCCGAGTTCGTCGTCGGCCACGGCTCGCTCGAGCTGCCGGCCATCTGGATCAGCGGAGGCGCCGGGCTGTTGATGGCCCGGGCCCTGCTCTTCCCCGGCCGCTACAGCCGCCGGGTCGAGCTGCGGCTCCGGGGCCGGGAATCGGTCCAGATCATGGTCGGCATCGTCCCGATCCTCCTGATCGCCGGCCTGGTCGAGGCCTTCGTCTCCCCCAGCGCGCTGCCCGGGCCGGCCAAGGCCATGCTGGGGCTCACCCTGTTCCTGACCCTCCTCGGTTACATCCTCAGCCGGGGCTCCGACCAGCCGGGGCTCCGACCAGTACCCGGCCGGGGAACGCCCGCGCGTCCGCCCGCCGCGCCCGCCCTCCCCGCGGCATGACCCGCCGACCCGGACGGCTCACGATGGGCCGTGGGCGAGTACCATGACGGGTCAGGTCAGGTCAGGGCGGGCGGCGGGCCGCGCTCGACTCGAAGGGGCCGCGACGCGGGCGGGCCAGTCGACCTGCCGATCAATGGCTGATCAGGTACGGCACCAGGTTGTTGGCGAGCGGGCTGCCCAGGCCGGTCGCCAGGTCGTATCCGGTCCCCGCCGGGTAGCCATTGCTCCCCAAGGTGATGTCGCGGAAGTTGCTCGCGTACGCCGTGGCCGCCGCGGAGTAGAGGAACGAGCTGGTCAGGCTGTCGCTCGACAGCGGGCTCGTGCGGCCCTGGTCGGCCAGCGCGACGAGTCCGGCCCACTGCGGCGCGCCGGCGCTGGTGCCGCCCACCTGCCACCAGCCGGAGTGGCCCTGGTAGCGCGTCGAGTCGTATACCGACACGCCGCTGTTGGGATCGGCGTCGTACGAGACGTCCGGCGTGGCCCGGCCGCTGTAGCTCAGCCCGTAGCTGGTCTGATACCCCGGCGCGCCCTCGTACTGGCTCACCCCGCCGCCGCCGCTGCTCCAGGCCGTCTCGCTCACCAGGCCGCCGCTGCCGTTGAGGCTCAGCGACGTCCCGCCGACCGAGACCACGTACGGCGAGGCCGAAGGATAGATCACCTGCCCGCCCGTGTCGCCGGCCGAGGCCAGGAACGTCACGCCCGCGTGGTTGAAATAGCTGTCGTAGCTCGACTCGCCCGACGAGTCGCCGCCGCCCCAGCTCATCGACACGATGTGCGCGCCGTTGGTGACGGCCCAGTTCACCGCGCCATACAGGTTCGCGTTCGAGTTGCTCGCCGCCTCGACCAGGTCGATCGCCGCATTGGGAGCGATGGCGTGCGCCCACTCGACGTCGAGCGAGATCTCCAGCGCCCAGCCCGAGTTCGCCTGCGGCTTGCCCTCGGGCTCGGACTTGGTGAACGTCGGGTTCGGCAGCCCGTAATAGTTGTCGAACGTCTGGAGATCCTTCTGGATGTTGGGCGCGTCATAGGCGTCGACGATGTAGATCGTCTGGCCTGAACCATTCTCCGGCAGCGCATTGAAGCCGTAGATGCTGCGGATCTCCGATGGCGAAAGCCCCGTCGGTCCGCCCCCGCCGGCCATCGGCCCGAGGACCATCAGCGGCTGGGCGAAGCCCCCGGTCGCGTCGTGAGCGATGTGGATCGAGCGGCGGATCACGTCGTTCAGCCGGGCGATTTCCTGCGGCCCCTGGCCGGTCCCCGCGCCGTGGTGCTCGACGGCCGGCAACGGCGCCTTGAAGCCGCCCGCGCTCAGCAGAGCCCGCGTCTCCAGGCCCTCGACCCCCGCGACCAGGCGACGACGCGAAACGGACCGGGTGCGCTGAATCCGATTCATGGTGCAACCTCCGGGTGTAGTGCGACCGCAACCCCCGCCGGTGGAGAGACCGGGAAGGCGGTCGGACGGACGATGAGAGTGATGACGGATGCGAGACTACAGGAGAGGAATCGATCGTCGGACGCTGCTGGTGATAGGCTCCGAGGCCGCGCGATCGCCCGAACCCGGCCGTCCTCATGCCGAGCGAAGGAGGCTCGCCCTGCGCTGCCCTGCCCCATTCGTGCGAGAGGACGATCGGCGATGCCGGACCCGGGGATCCCACCGCCCGCGCCGGCGGCCAAGATGACCCCCTCCACGAGCGATGAGGCCGTGAGCCTAGCACGGCAGGAAACCCATCGCAACTGGGTTGTAGACTTAATTAAGTAGGATTACAAACGCACCCGCCTCGCGGCATCGGGCCGCACAGGCCGCTCCCTGTCTGCCCCGGAACGGGACGGGCGAGGCTCCTGCCGAGCAGTGATGCTCAGACCCGCGCCTCGGGGACGCCCGGCCGCGCCTCGCGATTGGCGATGGCGTGCAGCCGGTCCCGGGCCGTGCGGGCCTCGGCCGACTCGGCGAAGCGGTCGATCACCTGCTGGTAGACCGCTCTCGCCGCGCTCGCCTTGCCCGAGTCCTCGAGCTTCGTCGCCACGTCGAGCAACAGCGACGCCCGCGACGGCGGCCCGGCGCCCTCCCCCGACGCCGGTGTTGATGTCGACGCCGACTCGAACAGCCGCGTCCGGGTTCGCGGCCGTCGTTCCTCCGCGGCGATCCGCTCCAGGTCCACGAACCGCCCGCCGCCCCGCGCCGCCAGGGGGACCGTCGGCGGCACGAACCTCGGCCGCCGCGGCGCGGGGTGCCTCCAGCGATACACCAGCCCGTTCCGCCGCCGGTACAGATAGATCTCCACCAGCACCACCGGCAACACCACGAACAGCCCCGCCATCCCGGCCAGCATCCCGACGACCACGAAGCTCCCCAGCAGCACCCCCGCCGCCATCACCAGGGCCACCACGCCGTTCAGCACCATCAGGTCCCTGATCCGGAACCGGACCTCGCGCTTCACGCCCCCCTCCTCTCGCCAGGATCACTCCGCCGCCCGACCCGGCCAGCCGGTCCCACGAACCATGATATATCAGCCAGGATTTGCGCAAAAAGGGGACCGATTCTGCTGATTATACAGATGGAGGGTCCCCCGAATCGGAACCAGGCCAGGATTGCAATCAGGTGAGCCGGCCCCATGACCATCCCATCCTGGCCCACAACCAGCCCGCCTGACGACCCCGGACCAGGGGCGATCGCACGCACAACACCACCAACGCACACCGGCCTTACCGCCTTCAGTGACAGATCATCGATGTTTGCACTCGAAACGCTGGCTCCATTGCCATGCCCACCAAACAGGCAGCCACCACACGCCAATCACACACGCACTCGCGCCCTTTGGAGCTTCGGCTCTTGCCGCCGAGCAAAACGAACCCAATCTTCATCTTTTCTTCACAGTCAGCCCGGTGGTTTCGGCGCCGAAACCTTGCCACCTGGACGGCGCGAGATGGCAAAACGAACCCAATTCCGCCAGATTGGCAGTCGCCAGGCTGGGCCGGCCGCTGCAAGATGGCAAAACGAACCCAATTCTGCCAGACTGGCAGTCACTCCAGGGGAATTGCGCCGTACAACCCGCATCGACCGGAAACACGGTACGGCGGCTGCATGCAACGGAACAAACGAAGTCCCCGTCAGGATTTCGCGCCAGCGGAGAGGGCCATTGTTCCGTAGATATTCAACAAGTGCTTTGCGTCATCGTCCGATACCGACCTTTACCCCCCAGATGCGGAGCGACCGCCGACCCCGCCCACCCAACCGTACCGAACCGACCGGACCGGCCTCGATTTCCCCGCCCAGGCTCCGCTGGAGGAGCCAGCCCGCCGGTGCCCTCCTCCGGCTCCCCGGGATCGTCGATGATCGAGGGTCGCCCGGAACGTCCGGCCGGGATGTACCGGCCCGAGTCCCCGGCCCGAGGCTGGGAGACCGTTCCGGTCCCGGGCTTCATGAGGGATAATCACCCTGGTGAATCCCAGGAAGATGACGGGGCGGGTCGGCGCGGGGCCAGAGAGGTCGGGCCGCGATCCGGGGTCCCCCAACGCCGAGACCTACGAGAACCACAAGGAGACGCGTCGATGGCATCCGCCAGCTTCCAGAGGCCGTTCAGTCGCCGGGGCTTCCTGACGGTCGGGACGATCGGCCTGGGGGGCCTGACCCTCGCCGACGTGCTTCGGCTCGAGGCCCGCGCCGACCTGAAGAACTACGCCGCGATCACCGCGAAGGCCGACTCGGTGATCCACATCTTCCTCCCCGGCGGCATCGCCCACCAGGAGACGTTCGACCCCAAGCCGTTCGCCCCGATCGAGTACCGCGGCGAGATGGGCTCGGTGGATACGAAGATCGAGGGAGAGAAGTTCAGCGCCACGATGCCCCAGACGGCCCAGATTGCCCACAAGCTCACGGTCATCCGCTCGATGACCCACGGCGAGGCGGCCCACGAGCGGGGCACGCACAACATGTTCACCGGGTATCGGCCCAGCCCGGCGCTGCAATATCCCAGCATGGGCAGCGTGGTGTCGCACGAGTACGGCCCGCGGAACAACCTGCCGCCGTATGTGTGCATCCCCAACCAGCCCAACGTGTACGCCGGCACCGGGTACCTCAGCTCATCGTTCTCGCCGTTCTCGCTCGGCCGCGACCCGGCGGACCCGGGCTTCCAGGTCCAGGATTTGAATCTCCCCGGCGGCATCGACGAGCCGAGGTTCGCCACCCGGCGGAACGCCCTCGACGCGGTGAACGCCTACTTCGCCCGCCGCGAGAAGAGCGACAACATCGAGGCGATGGACACCTTCTATCAGCGGGCGTACAGCCTGATCAGCTCGCAGAAGGCCCGCGAGGCGTTCAACATCAACGCCGAGCCCGCCAAGGTCCGGGATGAGTACGGCCGGAACGCCGCCGGCCAGCGGCTGCTGATGGCCCGCCGCCTGGTCGCCGCGGGGGTCCGGTTCGTCACGGTCGACTACGGCGGATGGGACTTCCACGCCCAGATCGCGCCCAACATGCGGAACCAGATGCCGCCCCTCGACCAGGCCCTCGCCGCCTTGATCCGCGACCTCGATCGTTCGGGGCTGCTCAAGCGGACGCTCGTCATGGTCTCCAGCGAGTTCGGCCGCACCCCCAAGATCAACAAGGACGCCGGCCGCGACCACTGGCCCAAGGTCTTCAGCGTCATGCTGGCTGGCGGCGGCATCAAGGAGGGGTACATCCACGGCGCCAGCAACGCCACCGCCACCGAGCCCGAGCGCGACCCCGTTGGCCCCGAGGACCTGGCGACCACCGTGTACAACCAGCTCGGCATCGTCGCCGACAAGGAGCTCATGGCCCCCGGCAACCGCCCCATCGAGATCGTCGACGGCGGCAAGGTGGTCAAGGAGCTGCTGGCCTGAGAGTCGGGGTTAGGGGTTAGGGGCGAGGAGGAACGACGGCAGTCGTCTTGCCCGGCCCTCGTTCCTCACCCCAGCCTCAGCAGCCCCGCCCCCTCCACCATCCGCCTGGAATCTGTCCCGGAAGAGCGGTTGAAGGAGTAGGGTGGGCATTGCCCACCGGTCGAGGCCCCCTCCCGGTGGGCAATGGCCACCCTACCAATTCGGTCTCGGAGCTTATTGGGACAGACCCTTACCCCCACAACGGACGACGGACGACGGACAAGAGAGCCCCCCATGCGTACCACCCTCCTCGCCGCAGCACTCGCCCTGACCCTGACCGCGACCGGCCTGGCCGCCTCGCCGAGCCTGTCCGCCGTCCGACCCACCGGCGGCCAGCGCGCGACCGAGGTCGACGTCACCTTTTCGGGCGCCCGGCTGGGCGACGCCGTCGAGATCGTCTATTACCAGCCGGGGATCACGACGCTCTCCATCAAGAAGGTCAACAACGACGCCGTCACCGCCCGGCTGAAGATCGCCCCGGATTGCGCGCTCGGCCTGCACGACCTGCGCGTCCGCACCGCCAGCGGGATCAGCGAGCTGCGGACGTTCTCCGTCGGCGCGCTCAAGGAGGTCGTCGAGGTCGAGCCCAATAACGACTTCGCCAAACCCCAGCCGGTCGCGATGAACGTCACGATCAACGGCGTGGCCGAGAACGAGGACGTCGACTACTACGTCGTCGAGGCGAAGAAGGGGGACCGGATCTCGGCCGAGGTCGAGGGGCACCGGCTGGGGATTCTCGAGTTCGACCCGTATGTCGCGATCATGAACGCCAAACGGTTCGAGCTGGGCTCGAGCGATGACGCCGCGCTGGTGTTCCGCGACGGGTTCACCTCGATCATCGCGCCCGAGGACGGCAAGTACATCATCCAGGTGCGCGAGAGCTCGTACTCGGGCAACGGCTCGTGCCTGTACCGGCTGCACGTCGGCAACTTCCCCCGCGCGACGGCCGTCCTGCCGGCTGGCGGCAAGCCGGGCGAGACGCTGGAGGTGCGCTGGATCGGCGACGCCGCGGGCGAGACGACCAGCAAGGTGACGGTCCCCGCCACCGCTTCCGGCGAATACGGCCTGGTCCGCCAGGACGCGAAGGGGATCTCGCCCTATCCCAACACGTTCCGGGTCACGCCGCTGGGCAACGTCCTGGAGGCCGAGCCGAACGACGACCAGGCGCACGCCACGCCGTTCGCCGCGCCGATGGCGATCAACGGCGCGATCGGCAAGCCGGGCGACGTCGATCACTTCGTCTTCAAGGCCGGCAAGGGGCAGGTGTACGATATCCACTGCTACGCCCGCCGCATCCGCTCGCCGCTCGACCCGGTGATGTACCTGGGCAAGAAGGGGGGCGGCGCGATGCTCGGCGCCGACGACGCGATCGGGCCCGACGCCTACTTCCGCTTCCAGGCGCCCGAGGACGC
Source organism: Planctomycetales bacterium (assembly GCA_027452145.1). GTDB lineage: Bacteria > Planctomycetota > Planctomycetia > Isosphaerales > Isosphaeraceae > JAKAUH01. Next base: position 50,672 of record DAIDHB010000453.1, on the reverse strand, counting down.
CGAGTACGTCATCTGGCTGGTCGACCAGCTCGGCAAGGGCGGGCCCGACTACGCCTACCGGATCGAGGTGACCCCGGTCGCGCCGGCGCTCACGATGTCGACGGCCGCCGAGCGGATCCCGCTCGGCACCGGCGTGATGGCGGTCGCCGTGCCGAAGGGGAACCGGCAGGCGATTTTGATCTACGGCAGCCGCGCCGACTTCGGCGGCGAGCTGAACGTCGGCGTCGGCAGTGTCCCGGCGGGCGTCGCCGTCGAGGCGCCCGTGATGGCGGCCAGCCAGGGCGTGGTGCCCGTGCTGTTCACGGCCAAGGCGGACGCTCCGCTCGCCGGCTCGCTGGCGGAGGTCACCGGCAAGCCCGTCGATCCCAAGCTCCAGGTCCCGTCGAAGTTCGACCAGTCCTCGGTCCTGGTGATCGGGCAGAACCAGGTCACGGTCTGGCAGCGCAGCGTGGACCGGCTGGCGGTCGCCGTGACCGAGGAGTGCCCGTACACGATCGAGATCGTCGAGCCGAAGGTGCCGCTGGTCCGCGGCGGATCCATGGGGCTAAAAGTCCGGGCGAACCGCAAGCCGGGCTTCAAGGCGGCGATCTCGGTGTACCTGCCGTGGAACCCGCCGGGCGTCGGCTCGGCGGGCGGCATTGTCATCCCCGAGGGCCAGAACGAGGCCGTCATCCCGATGAACGCCGACGGCGGCGCCGAGCTGCGGACCTGGAAGATCGTGGTGAACGGCGCCTCGGGCGTGGCCTCGGGCCCGATCATGGTCTCGTCGCAGCTCGCCAACCTGACGATCTCGCAGCCGTATCTCAACTTCGCCTTCCAGTCGGCGAGCGTCGAGCAGGGGAAGGAGACCGACCTGGCGATCAAGGTGCAGAAGGCCGTCGATTTCCCCGGCGAGGCCCAGGTGACGCTGATCGGCCTGCCCAACAAGGTCACGACCGACGTCAAGAAGATCACCAAGGACACCACCGACCTGATCTTCCACATCAAGACCGACAAGGTCTCGCCGGCCGGCAACCACCAGAGCCTGTTCTGCCAGGTCGTGGTGACGCAGAACGGCGAGCCGGTCGTGCACAACATCGGGAGCACGTCGCTACGGATCGACGTTCCCCTGCCGCCCAAGCCGGCACCGGCCAAGCCCGTGCAGGTCGCCGCGGCCCCGGCTGCCAAGCCGGCGCCGGCCGCCGCGCCCGCCAGGCCGCTCTCTCGCCTCGAGAAGCTCCGCCTCCAGGCCCAGCAGGCCCGGGCCGGCAAGTAGGCGACCGAACACCGACCGTACAGGTACGGGATGACATGAACCACCGATACGACACAAGCGAGCCCGAGGGAGCCGAACCGATGCGACCGACGCCCGGCCGCCCTGATGTGAGGATAAAGGACTCCATCGCCATGAGCCCAACGCCCGCGACCATCGCCATCGCCATAGCCCGCAAGGGCCGCCTCGCCCTGCTCGCGCTGGGGCTTTGCGCCCTGCCGATCGCCGCGGCCCGCGCCGGCGGCCCTGGCCCCGAGCCCGAGCGCGGCCGGACGGCCGCCGGCCTGCCGGCCAACGTCTTCACCACGGCGCCGAAGCCGCCCGCCGCGCTCGTCGGGATCGCCGTCTATCCGCCCGAGGTCTCGCTGACGACCGCCCGCGACCGCCAGTCGCTCGTCGTCCAGGCCACCTATGCCGACGGCATCACCCGCGACGTCACGAAGGACGCGACGTACGCGCTGGCCGACCCCCGGCTCGCCCGACGCGCCGGGGCCGTCCTGTATCCGGCCGCCGACGGCGCCACCACGCTCACGGTCGCCTTCGGCGGCCAGAAGGTCGTCGTGCCGGTGAAGGTCGCGCAGGCGACCGTCACGCCGCCATTGAGCTTCCGCCTCGACGTGATGCCCGTGTTCATGCGGGCCGGCTGCAACACCGGGAGCTGCCACGGCGCGGCCCGCGGCAAGGATGGGTTCCGCATCTCGCTCTTCGGCTTCGACCCCGAAGGCGACCACTACCGACTCACCCGCGAGATGATCGGACGCCGCGTCAACCTGGCCGTGCCCTCCGACAGCACGCTGCTCGAGAAGTCGATCGGCGCCGTGCCGCACACCGGCGGCAAGCGGTTCGAGCCCAACAGCGAGCTCTACCGCACGATCCACGGCTGGATCGAGGCCGGCGCGCCCAATGACGACGTGGCGAAGCTCCCCAAGGTCGTCGGGGTCGACCTGTATCCCCGCGCGGGCGTCCTCGACGGCAAGGGCGCCACGCAGCAGCTCACCCTCCGGGCGCGGTACTCCGACGGCACCGATCGCGACGTCACCAGCCTGGCCGTGTTCCTCACCAATAATGATGTCTCCGCCCCCGTGACACCCGACGGCCTGGTCACCGCCGGCCAGCGCGGCGAGGCGTTCGTGATGGCGCGGTTCGAGACGCACACCGTCGGCTCGCAGTTCATCGTGCTGCCGAAGGGGCTCGACTTCACCTACCCCGACGAGCCCGAGGGGAACTACATCGACAAGCTGGTCGCGGCCAAGCTCCAGAAGCTGCGGATCGCCCCGTCGGGGATCTGCGACGACGAGACGTTCCTCCGCCGCGCCTCGATCGACATCGTCGGCCTGCCGCCGACCGTCGAGGAATACAACCGCTTCATGGCGTCGAAGGACCCGAACAAGCGGTCGAAGTGGGTCGACGAGCTGCTCGAGCGCAAGGAGTTCTCCGAGATCTGGGTCTCGAAGTGGGCCGAGCTCTTGCAGATCCGTACCGACCCGACGCGGAACGTCAGCCAGAAGGCGATGTTCCTGTACTACAACTGGCTGGTCGACAAGCTGTCGAAGAACACGCCGATGGACGAGATGGTCCAGGAGCTGCTGGGCGCCAGCGGCGGGACGTTCAAGAACGCGGCGACCAACTTCTACCAGACGACGAATGAGACGCTGCCCCTGACCGAGAACGTCGCGCAGGTCTTCATGGGCATCCGCGTCCAGTGCGCCCAGTGCCACAACCACCCGTTCGACCGGTGGACCCAGGACGACTACTACAGCTTCGCGGCGTTCTTCTCGCAGATCGGCCGCAAGCAGGCCGAGGACTACCGCGAGACGATCGTGTTCAACTCGGGCGGCGGCGAGGTGAACCACCCCGTCGGCGGCCGGGCGATGCCGCCCAAGTTTCTCGGCGGCGAGGTGCCTGACGTCCGCGGCAAGGACCGGCGCGTGGTGCTGGCGAAGTGGCTGGCGTCGCCGCAGAACCCCTGGTTCGCGACCTCGTTCGCCAACCGGGTCTGGGCCCACTTCATGGGCGTCGGCATCGTCGAGCCGGTGGACGACTTCCGCGTGAGCAACCCGGCCTCGAACCCCGAGCTGCTCGAGGCCCTCGGCCAGCACTTCACCGCGACCAAGTACAACCTCAAGGCCCTGGTGCGGGACATCTGCAACTCGCGGACATACCAGCGCACCACGCGCCGCAACCCCAGCAACGAGAGCGACGAGAAGAACTTCGCCCACGCCCTGGTGCGGCGGATCAAGGCCGAGAGCCTGCTGGACACCATCAGCGCGGTGACGGATACCAAGGACAAGTTCGACGGCCTGCCGCTGGGCTCGCGCGCCGTGCAGATCGCCGACGGCACGCGGTCGACGTATTTCCTCCGCACGTTCGGCCGCGCCACCCGCGAGACGCCGTGCTCGTGCGAGGTGAAGATGGAGCCGACGCTCTCGCAGGCGCTCCACCTGCTCAACGGCGACACGGTGAACGCCAAGATCCAGCAGGGCGGGCTGATCCCCAGGCTCCTCGCGGCGAAGAAGACGCCCCAGGAGCGGATCACCGAGCTGTATATCCGCTGTTTCTCGCGAAAGCCGACCGCCGAGGAGACCGCCACGCTCGTCGCGATCCTCGAGAAGGAGCGCGACCGGACGAAGGCGCTTTCCGACATGTTCTGGGCCCTGCTCAACAGCCGCGAGTTCCTGTTCAACCATTGATTCCTCCCACCCGCATCCCGCGGGCGGGCGCGCCTCGCCGCGTCCCGCCCGTCGATGAGATGAGACGATAATCATGCGATCGAAACTCGCCGCCGTGCTCTCATGCCTGACCTGTGCCCTGGCGACGTTCGCCGCCCCGGCGCCCGGCCGGGCCGCCGACGGGCCGAAGGGGAAGGTCAACTTCCAGGACCACGTCGCGCCCGTGCTGCGCAGCCGATGCGGGTCGTGCCACAACGCCGACAAGCAGAAGGGCGGCCTGAATCTCGACACGTATGGCACCGCCATGCAGGGCGGCGGCTCGGGCAAGGTGGTCGAGCCGGGCGATCCCGACGGCAGCACCTTGCTGGCCGTCGTGACGCACAAGGAAGAGCCGAAGATGCCCCCCAACTCGCCAAAGATCCCGGACACCGAGATCGAGGTGATCCGCAAGTGGATCGAGGGCGGGGCGCTCGAGACCTCGGGCAGCGTCGCCACGGCGAAGGCCAGGCCGAAGTTCGAGTTCAAGCTCGATGCCTCGGCGATGGGCAAGCCGGCCGGGCAGCCGGCGATGCCCGAGGGGCTCTCGACCGAGCCCTTCATCCCCCAGGCGAAGCCGGGCGCCGTCGTGGCGATGGCCGCGAGCCCCTGGGCACCCCTGGTGGCGCTGGCCGGGCACAAGCAGGTGCTGCTCTACCGGACGACCGACTATCACCTGGTCGGCGTGCTGCCGTTCCCCGAGGGATTGATCTACACGCTCAAGTTCAGCCGCAACGGCGACCTGCTCCTGGCCGGCGGCGGCCGGGGCGGCCAGTCGGGCCTGGCGGTCGCGTGGGACGTCAAGAAGGGGACGCGCGTCTTCGAGGTGGGCAAGGAATATGACATCGTGCTCACCGCGGACATCAGCCCGGACCACGGGCTCGTCGCACTGGGCGGGCCGAGCAAGATCGTCCGCGTTTACAACACGGCCGACGGCTCGCTGGCGTTCGAGATGAAAAAGCACACCGAGTGGGTCACGGCCGTCGAGTTCAGCCCGGATGGCGCCCTGCTCGCCACCGGCGACCGCAACAACGGCCTGATCGTCTGGGAGGCGCAGACCGGCCGCGAGTTCCACGACCTCCGCGGGCACACCGCGTTCATCACCGACGTGAGCTGGCGGCCCGATTCGAACGTCCTGGCCTCGTCGAGCGAGGACACCACGGTCAAGCTCTGGGAGATGGAGAACGGCGGCAACATCAAGAACATCGGCGCGCACGGCGGCGGGGCGCTGTCGGTCCAGTTCGCCCGCGACGGCCGGATCGTCACGGCCGGGCGCGACCGGGTCGTCCGCCTGTGGGACCCCAACGGGAACAAGCAGCGCGACTTCGAGGCGTTCAACGACCTGGCCCTCCGCGCCGTGATGACGCACGATAACACCAAGGTCATCGGCGCCGACTTCTCGGGCGAGGTCCGGGTCTGGGACGCGAAGGACGGCCGACGGCTGGCCACGCTGGCGGTCAACCCCGCGCCCCTGGCGGCGCGGCTCGAGCAGGCGAACAGGCTGCTCGTCGCGGCCCGCGCCGAGGCCGAGTCATTGGCCCGCCAGCTCGGCCCGTTCCAGGACGCCGCCGGCAAGGCCCAGGCGACCGCGGCCGGCGCGCAGGGCAAGCTCGCCGCGGCCGAGCAGGCCCTGGCGAAGCAGAACGCCACGATCGCGGGGCTTGATGCGGCGATGAAGGCAAAGGCCGCCGCCGCGGGCGAGGCGAGGGCGACCCTCCAGGCCGCCGAGCAGCTCGCGGCGCAGGCGGCCGCCGCGCAGAAGGCCGCCGACGCGGCGATCGCCCAGACAGCCCAGGCCGAGAAGGCCGCGACCGACGCCCTGAACGCCGCGAAGGCCGCCGCCGACAGGGCGCTCGCCGAGAAGGCCGCGCATGACCCGGCGCTCCAGGCCGCCGCGGCCGCGCTCAAGGCGGCCGGCACGCCCGAGGCCGCCGCGAAGGCCGCCGAGGCCCTGAGTCAGCAGGCCAAGAAGGCCGCCGAGCTGGTGCAGGCCGTCGCCGCCTCGGGCGAGCGGGTCTCATCGGCCCACCGCGAGCTGGCCCGGATCGCCGCGGCGCGGGCTGCTGCGCCCGGCTCGGCCAATGCTGCCCGACTCGCCGCCCGCGCCGCGGCGCTCGCGGTCCCGACCGCCCGCGACGCGGTTGCCCGCGCCGACGCCGAGAAGGCCGGCGCCGATAAGGCGCTGGCCGACGCCCGCGGCAAGGTCCCCGCGCTGACCGCCCTGGCCGCCGCCGCGAAGAAGGAGCTCGATGGGGCGAATGCCGCGAAGGCCGCCGCCGACAAGGCCCTGGCCGACCGCCGCGGCCCCCTCGACGCCGCGACGGCGAAGGTCAAGGCCCTCCAGGCCGAGGCCGACGCCCTGGCCGTCGAGAAGAAGCGATCCGGCGCCGGCGGCGGGCTGGCGTCGGCCGACCGGCCCGGGTCCTGAGAAGGTGCGGTTACCGTCTCCATCATGTATTCTTGAGGAGTCTCTCCAACTCGTCGCGGCGCGTCCCGTCACCCCGACCCGATCACCCGGACCGACTCGAATTGAGGCAGCCGCCATGCCTATCCACGACTGGTCTCGGGTCTTCGACGGAGCGTTCCATGACTTCCACACGGCCTGGAACATCGAGCTGCGCAATGCGCTCAATGGCGGCATCCTGCCCGACGGCTACTACGCGCTCGCCGAGCAGGTCGTCCAACCCACTGTACCTGACGTCTTGACCCTTCGCTCGCAAAACGGCGGGAAGCCGCAACAGGAGGAGCCGATACCGGGCGCGACCGCCGTTGCAGTCGCGGCGCCCCGGGTCACCCTCAGTGCTCGCCTCGAAGCCGACATGTTGTTCACTCGCCGGCAAAAGGAGATCGTGATCCGTCATGGCAGCAACGATCAGATCGTTGCCATGATCGAGATCCTGTCTGCTGGAAACAAGTCGAGCCAGAAGGAAATCGACGCCTTCGTCCGCAAGGCGACGGACGCTCTCGGTCAGGGCTATCATCTCCTCATGGCTGATCTCCACCCCCGCACGAAACGCGATCCCGACGGAATCCACTCACTGATCTGGTCCGAACTAGGCGGCTCTCCGATGCTCGCCCCGGCCGACAAACCCCTCACGCTCGCCGCATATGACGCTGGACCACCGACCATGGAGTACGTCGAGCCCGTCACCGTGGGCGATCCCCTGATCGACATGCCCCTGTTCCTGGCCCCAGGGTGGTACGTCTCCGTACCCCTCGAGGCCACCTATCAGTCCGCCTATCGCGGCGTTCCGCGCCGGTTCCGCGAGGTCCTTGACGCCGGGGGCTGATTCCCGGGTCCAACCGTACCAGACCCCTCACGCCGTCTCGATACTCGCCGCGTCGGCGAGGCCGAGCTCGCCGATCGCCGTCTCCTTCAGGACGTGCTTGCGGATCTTGCCGGTCACCGTGCGGGGCAAAGCGGCGACGATCATGATGTACCGGGGGACCTTGAAGTGAGCGATCTGGCCGCGGCAGTACTCGCGCAGCTCGTCCTCGGTGACGGTCGCGCCCGCCCTGGGGACGACCCACGCCGCGACGACCTCGCCGTACTTTGCATCCGGCAGCCCGGCGACCGCGACCTCGGCCACCGAGGGATGGTGGTGCAGGAACTCCTCGACCTCGGGCGGGTAGATGTTCTCGCCGCCGCGGATGATCAGCTCCTTGCTCCGGCCGACGATCCGGTAGTTGCCGTCCGGGCGGCGGCGGGCCAGGTCGCCGGTGTGCAGCCAGCCGTCGGTGTCGATCGCCCGCGCGGTGGCCTCCGGGTTGTTGTAATAGCCGGCCATCACGCAGTGGCCCTTCACGCAGAGCTCGCCGGCCTCATCCGTGCCCGGCTCGCGGCCGGTGGCCGGGTCGAGCAGCTTGACCTCCAGGCCGGGGATCGGCCGACCCACGGTGCCGACGCGTACCTCGATCGGGTCGTCCACCGAGGTGAACGTGATGATCGGCGAGGCCTCGGTCTGGCCGTAGCCGATGCAGACCTCGCGGATGTTCATCAGCCGGACGACCTTCTCCATCAGCGGCAAGGGGCACGGCGCGCCCGACATGATCCCGGTGCGCAGGCTCGTCAGGTCGAAGCGGGCAAAATCGGGATGCTCGAGCTGCGCGACGAACATCGTCGGCACGCCGTAGACCGACGTGCAGCGCTCGGCGTCGATCGCCGCCAGCGTCGCCCTGGCGTCGAACGACGGCGCCGGCACCACGATCGTCGCACCGTAGATGGAGCAAACCAGCGACCCCAGCACGCAGCCGAAGCAGTGGTAGAACGGCACCGGCACGCATACGCGGTCCTCGGCCGTGTACCGCAGCCGGCCGCCGGTGTGAAAGGCGTTGAGCAATACGTTGCGGTGCGTCAGCATCGCCCCCTTGGGCAGCCCGGTCGTGCCCGAGGTGAACTGGATGTTGTGCACGTCGGTCGATCGGACGTTCCACGCGCGGGCCGACGCCTCGGCCATCGCGTCGTTGTCGCCGGCCTCGAGCTCGGCCCAGGTCGACCAGGCCGGGCCGGGTCGATCGCCCAGCGCGATCAGCCGCTTCAGGCGCGGGAACCGCTCGCTCGACCACTCGGGCGAGACCGCCGCGGCGGCCTCGGGGACGAGCGTCTGCACCATCTCGACGAAGTTCGACCCCTTGAACGGCGAGCCGACGACGAGCGTGGCGACGTCGGCCGTCGCCAGCGCGTCGGCCAGCTCGTGGAGCCGGTACGCGGGGTTGACGTTCACCAGCACCGAGCCGATCCGGCCGGCGGCGAACTGGGTGACGACCCACTCGGGTACGTTCATCGACCAGATGCCGACGTGCTCGCCGGGGGCGACGCCCAGGCTTACCAGGGCCGAGGCCACCCGCTCGACGCGCATCGCCAGCTCGCCCCAGGACCATCGCAGCCCCAGCGCGGGGAAGACGAGCGCGTCGCGGTCGGGATGCGCATGGGCCGTGCGCGCCAGCACGCTGCCGACCGTCTCATCCCACACCCACGGGATCGGGCCCGCCGACTTCGGGTCCATCGTGGACACTCCTTCGCTCGCAGCATGCGGATCGGACCATCTCCAAACGAACGACCCGGCCCCTCAGCGCATCGGCGGCACGGCCCAGCGCGGCGGGCGCTTCTCGACGAACGCGGCGATGCCTTCCTGCGCCTCTTCACTCGAGCGGATGACCGCGCTGACGGCCGCCGCGCCGCGGAGGTTGGCGGGCCGGCCCTCGGTCTCGTCGATCAGCCGCTTCGTGTTCGCGATCGCCGACGGGCCGCACTCGACCAGCCGACAGGCCAGGTCGATCGCCTCATCGAGGCACTGATCGCCCGGCGCGACCTGGTTGACCAGCCCCCATTCGAGCGCCGTGCGGCTGGAGATCGGCTCGCCGGTGAGCAGGAGCTGCCGGGCGCGCCGGTCGCCCACCTGGCGGATCAGGTCGTTCATCACGATCGCCGCCACGAGCCCGCGGCGGACCTCGGGATAGCCGACCCTCGCCGATTCGGCGGCGACCGCCAGGTCGCACGCCGCCATCAGGCCGGCACCGCCGGCGAGCGCGTCGCCGTTGACCGCCGCGATCGTCGGCCGGGCCAGCGTGTGCAGGCAATGCAGCAAATCGGCGAATTCCTTCAGGATCGCAACCATCGCGTGCTCGCCGTCGGTGGTCGCCGACTGCTCGGCTGCCTCCTTCAGGTCCATGCCCGAGCAGAACGTGCCGCCCGCCCCGGTGACGACCACGGCGCGGATCGCCGCATCCACGCCGACCTGGTCGAGCGTGTCGCGGAGCTGGGTCAAGAGCGAGCGAGACAGGGCGTTCCGCCGATCGGGCCGGTTCATCGTGAGGATGGCGACGGGCCCGCGATCCTCGCGGAGGAGAAGGCGTGCTGTGCTGCTCATGGCGAGGGTCCTTTATTCGACAGCCGGCGACGGCCCGGGCGGGTCGAGCGTCATCTCCAGCAAGATGGTGCCCAGCGCCTTGCCCTGGGTGTCCAGCCGCAGCGAGCGGCTGGCCCCGCCGGCGAGGGCATGGTCGATCACGAAGTTGAACGCGAGGAGCCTGGGCAGCTCGTACCGGCGGACCGCCCCGATGCCCAGCGGGTGAAAAAATGCCGCGACGGCCGACTCGGTCAGCCGGGACCGCAGCCATTCGTACGTCGCGGCGTCGCGGGCGACCACACCGATGTTGGAACGGTCGCCCTTGTCGCCGCTGCGGGCGTGCGCCACGTCGCCGAGCCTCACCGGTCGCGATGGATCATCCATTGTCGGCCTTCACCCGTGACGAGATCAAGGAGATGTGGCATTTCGGCATCAGTACGGCCGGGCACCCGCACCGGCCCCGGACCACTCGGCCGCGGTGCGGATGTCGAGCTGCACCCGCGGCTCGACCAGCTCGCGGGGCACGAGCGCCGGCCAGTAGCCGAACGCCGGCCTCGGCGTCGGACGCCCCGCCGCGTAGCCCGCGATCCCGGGCGGGCCCGCCGTGACCAGGGGCGCCAGCTCCCGGCAGAACCGCTCGACGGCGGCGCGCTCAGTGTCGCGCACAGTGACGCGCAGCACGACCTCGCACGGCGGCGACGCCGGCCGCACCACGCCGCACGCCACGTCGCCGGCACCCAGGCACTCGACCAGGCTGTCGGCCAGACCATATCCGGCGCGCCGCACCCGCTCGAGGATGACCTCGCCCGCCGCCCGCGCCTTGGCCTCGGCGTCGCGACCCACCACGGCCAGCATTCCCGAGGCCGTCCAGCCGTCGCGATACACGCCCACCAGCTTGAGCCGGTCCGACGGCGGACCGCCCGAGGCGCCCGCCACGGCAACGCGGTCGGGCCCCTGCTCGGCCATGGTGATCCCGGTGAAGTCCACGTCGACGTCGGGCGTCCGGTACCGCGCGGGGTCGTCGATCTCGTAGAGCAATTGCTCGGTGACCGTCGCCACGCTCACCCGTCCGCCCGTGCCCGGCGGCTTGGTGATCGCGAACGAGCCGTCCCCGCCGATCTCGGCGATCGGGTAGCCGATCCCGGCGAGGTCCGGCAGCTCGGCCCAGCCCGACCAGAGCCCGCCGGTCGCCTGGGCGCCGCACTCGATCAGGTGGCCGGCCGTCGAGGCCCCGGCCAGCCGCGACCAGTCGTCCCACGACCAGCCGAAGCGCGCCACCGCCGGCCCGAGCGTCAGCGAGGCGTCCGCCACCCGGCCGGTGACAACGATCCGCGCACCCTGGCGCAGGCCGACCGCGATCGAGTGCGCCCCCAGGTACACGTTGGCCGCCACCAATCGACCGGCGACACCCGCGATCGGTTCACCCGTTTCGAGGTGGCCCAGGTCGACGCCCTGCTCGATCCAGCGCGGGACCAGGTCCAGCACGTCATCCCCGCCGACGACCCCGATCAGCGCGCGGGGGAGAGCACCATCGGCCGCGAGGCTCCGGGCGCACCGCGACGCGCACGCACCAGGATTCAGCCCGCCGGCGTTGGTGACGATCGCCAGCCCCGGCTGCTCGCGCAGGGTTGGCACCAGGCGCTCGACCAGCTCGGGGAAGTCGGTCACATATCCGGCGTTCGGGTCCTTGCTCCTCATGTGGCTGAGGATCGCCATGGTCAGCTCGGCGAGGTACTCGAGCGTCAGCACGTCGAGCCGGCCGTCGCGCGCGAGGAGATAGGGCGCGTCGAGGTTATCCCCCCAGAAGCCCGCGCCGTTGCCGACACGCAGGGGCTCGCCGGCCCGATCGCCATCGCCCGTTTGCGATCCCGCTCCCGCTCGCATCGCCGCCGATCCCCGAGGACCCGGATGGAGAGCACCAGGCCGCATGATATCCCAGAATCGGGACGGCCGCAAAGGCCGGGGCACCCGCGGCCGTCGGCCGAACCGCGTCACGCCGCCGCGGGCCGGGTCGATCGGCGGGCGCGGCCCGGAGCGCCCGGGCCGGCCCTCGACCGGTGTGGCTCAGAGCTGCCCGCAATCCTCGATCACGACCTTCGCGCGGGGCGTGCCGCTCTGCGTGCCCTGGCCCTCGATCGTCTTCACGACGTCCATGCCCTCGGTCACCTCGCCGAAGACGACGTGCTTGCCGTCGAGCCACGGCGTGACCACCGTCGTGATGAAGAACTGCGAGCCGTTCGTGTTCGGCCCGGCGTTCGCCATCGACAGCAGGCCCGGCCGGTCGTGCTTGAGCTTGAAGTTCTCGTCCTTGAACTTGTTCCCATAAATGGACTTGCCGCCCGTCCCGTTGTGATTCGTGAAGTCGCCCCCCTGGAGCATGAACTGGGGGATCACCCGGTGGAACGTGCAGCCCTTGTAGCCGAACCCCTTCTCGTGGGTGCACAGCGCGCGGAAGTTCTCGGCGGTCTCGGGGACCACGTCGTCGAAGAGGTCCATGGTGATCCGACCGGCGGGCTTGCCGTCGATCGTGACATCGAAATACACGCGTGGCCTGGCCATGTTCTTGGTCCTCGAGAGGTAGAGGCGGTTCATTCGTCGACGGATCGCGCCGGACGCCCCCTCGCCGCGATGGCACGAGGATCATCCCGGACGAGGTCCGCGACACGGCCCCAGGATACCGACCCAGGCCCGCCGTTCCAAGCGCGGGTCTCGCTCGGGACCCGCAGGAGGTCATGGGCATCGATAGCCCGGCGATCGCTCAGAAGGACGGGGAGGGCGAGGCTCCTGCCGAGCCGGGTGATGCGAGGCCTCCTCCGTATGCCGGCTCGCCGGGAGGCTCGCCCTCCCGATCAGATCTCTTCCGGAGCAGACCCTCATACCTGAAACACCCCGACCTCCAGCGGCGAAACCTCGCGGCATCGCACGGCGACGTCGAGCGCCTGGACCAGCACCTCGCGGGTCCGGGCCGGGTCGATGATGGCGTCGACCCACAGGCGGGCCGCGGCGTGGCGGATGTCGGTCTCGCGGTCGTATCGGTCGCGCAGTTCGGCGGCCATCGCGGCCATCTCGGCGTCGTCGACCTGCTTGCCCTGGCGCTTCAGGGCGGCGACGTTCACATCGAGCATCGTCCGCGCGGCCTGGCTCGCGCCCATCACCGCATAGCGCGCGGCCGGCCAGGCGAACAGGAACCGCGGGTCGAACGCCCGGCCGCACAGGGCATAATGCCCGGCGCCGAACGAGTGGCCGACGATCAGCGTGAGCTTCGGCACCGTGCTGTTGCTCACCGCGTTGACGAGCTTCGCGCCGCGGCGGATGATCCCGCTGCGCTCGGCGTCGCGTCCGACGTCGAAGCCGTTGACGTCCTGGATGAACAGGATCGGCAGCCGGGCCTGATTGCACTCCATCACGAACCGAGCGGCCTTGTCGGCGCTGTCGCCGTAGATCACGCCGCCGAACTGGAACGGACCGCCCCCCTCGGGCTTGAACCGCAGTCGCTGCGTCGCCACGACCCCCAGCGCGATCCCGCCCATCCGGGCGAACCCGCAGACGAGCGTCCGGCCGAACTCGGGCCGATACTCGTCGATCCGGCCGCCGTCGAGCAGCGCGGCCAGGAGGTCGCGGACGTCGTACTGCGACGAGGGATCGGAGTGCACGATCGAGTACAGATCCTCGCCGGGCCGCGCGGGCGGCTCGACGTTCCCCGGTCCTGGCAGGGGCGATACGCCTGGGTCCGGCGGCAACAGCGCGACCAGTCGCCGCAATCGCGCCAGGCAGGCGTCGTCATCCGGCTCGCGGTAGTCGACCGTCCCGCTGATCGCCGCGTGGACCTTGGCGCCGCCCAGGTCCTCGTGCGAGATCTCCTGGCCGATCGCCGCCTTCACCAGCGCCGGGCCGGCGAGGTACAGGCCGGAGCCCTCGGTCATCAGCACGGTGTCGCACAGCACGGGCAAATAGGCGCCGCCCGCGACGCAGTTCCCCATGATCGCCGCGAGCTGCGGGATCCCCTTCGCCGAGAGCACCGCGTTGTTGCGGAAGATCCGGCCGAAGTCGTCGACGTCCGGGAACACCTCGTCCTGCATCGGCAAAAACACGCCCGACGAGTCGACCAGGTAGACCAGGGGCAGCCGGTTCAAGCCGGCGATCTCCTGGGCGCGGAGGATCTTCTTGATTGTCATCGGGAATGCGGCGCCCGCCTTGACGGTGGCGTCATTGGCGACCACCATCACCCGGCGGCCGTGGACCTCGCCGATCGTCGTGACGACCCCCGCGCCCGGCGCGCCGCCCCAGTCGTCGTACATGCCGAATGCGGCCCACAGGCCGAGTTCGAGCGACGGTGCGCCCGGATCAAGCAGGCCGGCAATTCGCTCGCGCGCCGTCTTGCGGCCGCGGGCATGCTGCCGGGCGATCGCCTCGGCGCCGCCGCCCTGGCGCAGGCGCTCTTCCTCGGCCATCAGCTCGGCGGTGAGCGTGCGAAGATCGACCTCGGCCCGTCGCGCGGCCTGCGTTCGCGTGTCGTCGGGTGGCACGTGAGCTCCTTGCTGGCAAGGTCGCGGACCCGAACAAGATGGGGACAGGCACCTCGAAGACTCGGAGCCTGTCCCCATCTTGTTCGGGCGTCAATGCAGCCGCGGGTCGGTCGCCGCGATGATCGCGCTGACCGCCTGCTGGTTGAATCCCTTGTAGCCCTCGCGCCGCTCGAGGTTCTCGAGGTGGCTACCGATCGTCCCCTCGCGGAGGAATTTCGCGTGCTGGGCCTCGTCGATCCAGCCCGCCGCGAGCGCCCGGTCGGCGCGGCGAGGATCCACGGCCCAGCGCTCGCCGGCAGTGAACGCCTGCCGCAGGAACGGGAAGTCCGAGAACGGCGGCATGGTCTCGATGCCGGCCTCGGCCTTGAGTCCGTCGCGCAGATATTCGAAGTCGAACTGGGCCTCGAGGTGGTGCATCCCGGCCTCGAGGATCGATTCGCCGTGGAGCGCGACCCACAGGCCGACCGTCCCCGGCCGGGGCAGCTCGGGCAGGGCCTCGTGGGCGAAGTCCTCGCTGGCCTCCTCGGTGGCGAGATCGAGGTCGGCGAAGATGACGATCCCTGTGACCGGGTGCTCGAGCACCTGCGCGCCCCAGCCGGCGTGCGCCCCGGCGTGGAACCGCTCGCGAAGCTGGAATCCCAGCCGGGTGAACATCGCCATGACCCGCGGGAAGAACCGCCGCGAGCAGCGGAATGTGTGATGGTCGTGGTTCGCCCAGCCCAGGCCCAGCCGGTCCTGCCGGGCCTTCTGCACCCGCGCGGCGTTGTTCCGCGATTGCCAGTACTCGCGCTCGGCCTCGAAGACCAGGTGGCACGCCAGGTCGGTCGAGCCGGCCAGCTCGATGACCCGCTCGAGCGTCGCCTCGGTGGCGTCGAACCCCTCGGCGTCGTCGTCGAACCGGCGGCGACGCGCCCGCCACAGATCGAGCGCGGCCAGGGCATCGCGCGCGGCCTGCGGCTTCATCCGCCCCTCGCGCGACATGTCACCCGGGAACGGCTCGAAGCCCAGGTACGCCCGCCGCTCGACGACCGCCAGCGTGGTGCGCTCGCCCTGAATCCTGCCGACGCGATAGGGCCCCATCGGGTAGCCCTGGATGTCCAGCCCCAGGTCGTGGGCACGCGAGAACGCGGCGGCCGAGTCGACCTTGATCGCGACCTCGCGCACCGTCGGCAGGTCGCCGGTCGGGCCGTTCGACCCCGGCCCGGCGGGCAGCACGGCGATCCTCGGGAACATCCCGCCGTCGTGGGCGAACACTGGCGCGCCCACCGCATAGGTGATCGGCTGACGGCGGTAGCCGAGCCCCTCGAGCCGGACGCCCAGCCCCCGGCCACCCGCGATGACCAGGTGATCGACCCACACCGGGAACCGCGTGCCGGTCTCGCCCGGCATCCGCTCGGCCAGCCCGCGGGCAAACGCGTTGCCCTCGAGCGCCGACGCGATCAGCCGGTCCACGAACGCCTCGGTCTCCGGCCAGCGCCGCCACTCGAACGAGGGAGGAGCGCCGGCCTCCATCACGACTGCCATCGGATTCCTCGCTTTCGACTCGCCTCGACTCGCCTCGCTGGATCGGGCTCGTGGTCACTCGGCGCCCGTCTTCTCCAGCTCGCGCTCGGCCTCCCTGCGTCTCTCTTCGCTCTCCATCAGCTCTTCCTTCATCCGGTTGGTCTCGTCGACGGCGGCCGTCATCGCGGCGTCGATCAGCGTGAGGCCGATCTCGACCTGCCGGCCGTTCAGGCAGAGCGGCGGGCAGATCCGGATCGTGCTCGGCCCGCACGGGAGCAGCAGCAGCCCGCGATGGAACGCCAGCTCGATGATCCAGTCGCGCAGGCGAGGGTTCGGGCCGCCGTCGGGCCCCTGGATCTCGACGCCGATCATCAGCCCCTTGCCGCGGACCTCGCGGATGAAGGGGAACCGATGGGCCATCGCCTCGAGGCCCTCGGTCAGCTCTCGCCCGCGTCGGACGGCGTTGGAGCGATATTTCCGCGTGACCAGGCGCAGGGTCGCCAGCGCCGCGGCGCAGGCGACCGGGTTGCCGCCGAACGTCGACGCGTGGCTGCCGCTGGGCCAGTCCATCACCGAGGCCCGCGCGATGATCGCGCCCAGCGGCAGGCCGTTGGCGATCCCCTTGGCCAGGCAGACGATGTCCCCGGCGACGCCCCAGTGCTCCGAGGCGAACATCTTGCCCGTGCGGCCGATGCCGCTCTGCACCTCGTCGAAGACCAGGAGCACGCGGTGCTCGTCGCAGAGCTTCCTCAGCCCCGGCAGGAACTCAGCGGGCGGGACGACGTATCCCCCCTCGCCCTGGATCGGTTCGACGAAGATCGCGGCGAGTTCCTCGGGCGGGCAGATGGTCCGCAGGATCGCGTGGACGCTCTCCAGGTCGCCGTAGCGGGCGTGGTGGATCTCGGGCACCAGCGGCGCGAACCCGCGGCGCTGGAGGGGCTTCGAGCCCGAGAGCGACATCGCGCCATAGGTCCGGCCGTGGAACGCGTTCATGAATGCGAGCGCCCGGTTGCGCCCCGTGTGCCGCCGGGCGAGCATGAGCGCCGCCTCGATGGCCTCGGCGCCGCTGTTGGTGAAGAACACCCGCTTGGGCTCGGGCCCGGGCGCCATGGCCGCCAATCGCTCGGCGAGGCGGACCTGCGGCGTGTAGTAAAAATCGGTGCCCGACATGTGGATCAGGCGGCCGGCCTGCTTGCGGATCGCGGCGACGACCTTCGGGTGCGAGTGCCCGGCATTGGTCACGGCGATGCCGGCGGTGTAGTCGAGGAACCGGTTGCCGTCCATGTCCTCGATCATCGCGCCGCGGGCCCGGCGGACGACCAGCGGATAGGCCCTCGTGTACGACGGCGACATCACGCGATCGTCGCGCACCAGCCACGCGGCGCTCCGCGGCCCCGGCAACGGCCCGATGATCCGCGGCTCCGACCCACCCAGTCCGGCCATGACGTGGTCCTCCCTCCTGGTTGCATCCCGACCGACCGGTCTCCCTCGTCGGCTCGACGTGCGCCACACTGTCATTATCCGGCATCCGCGCGGGGCGGTCAAACCGGACCGTTTGCCGCCATTAGCCCACGATCGCCTGTCCGTCGTCCCTCGGGCTCGCAGCAGGTTCTTCCGACAGAACCAGGCGGATCGCGACCATCCCGTCCCGTTCGCAGATTGCGAACGTCTCGCCTTGACGGTTCGTATCTTACGAACTACGGTGATGCCGGATGGTCATGCGGGAGCGGCGGATGCGGGTCATATCGAAGTCACGCCTCAGGGAGTTCTGGGTGCTGCCGGGGCACGGCGAGGCCGAAGGACCGCTCCGGGCGTGGTTCACCCAGGTCGCCAACAAGACCGTCTCCTGGCGTTCCTGGGCCGACGTGAAGGCTTACTACCCCAGCGCGAGCCTCGTCGGCGACTGCATCGTCTTCAATGTCGGCGGCAACAAGTTCCGGCTGATCGTCCGCATCCGCTACGCGACGCAGAAGGTCTTCGTCCTGATGGTGATGACTCACCGCGAGTATGATGAAGGCGGGTGGAAAGGGGAATGCGGATGTTTCGAGGCTCCGCCGGACCAGTCGAGACGCAACGCGTCCCGCGCCGGCCAGCCGGCGCGGGGGCGACGACCATGACCGTGAAGACAAAGTTCCGTCTCAAGGGAGCGGGCCGGGAGAGCTATCTGAGGCTCGTGACAGCCTTCCCGCTCGCCTCGATCCAGTCCGACGAGCAGCTTGACGAGGCGCGCAAGGTCATGGACCATCTCCTCGCCCGGGGCAAGCTCGACGGCGGAGAAGAGATGTACCTCGAGGCACTCAGCGACCTCGTGGCGGCCTACGAGGACGAGCACCATCCGATCGAGCCCGCCTCGGACGCCGACATGCTTCGCCACCTGATGGAAGCCCGGGGAATCACCCAGGCGCAGCTCGCCCGGGACATCACGGTGCCCAGGTCGACGATCTCCGAGATCCTCGCCGGCAAGAAGCCCTTCAATCGCGGGCTGATCCGCAAGCTCGCCGGGTACTTCCAGATCGACGCCAGCGTGCTCGCGGCGAACTTCTGACGGCCGACTGCCGCAGAGCGGTCAAACCGGACTGTGCGCTGTCGGCCCGCACACCGCGTATTCCGGGGAAGGATTCCGCCGGGAACCGGCCTTTGCCGCGCCGACCTCGCGCCGCGCACTCGTCTCGCGATCGCCGGTCGATTGCCCCGGGGCAGGATCATCGTTACCCGGTGGACAGCATGGTTGCGAGGACTTATCTTGATGCCTGCCTTACATCATCCTTGGACCGTGCCCAGGAGAACCTCAGGCCATGTTCCAGCGGAACCTCCTGTCGGGAATCATCGGCACGTCCCTGGCCCTGACCCATGGTGTGGCCTCGGTCGCGCCTCAGGACGGCCGCACGGGGAAGAAACCCGAGGCCAGCGCGCCGGCCGCGAAGGCGGATCCACCGCGATCGCAGGCGCCGGCTAGGCCTCCCGGGAGCCGGACCCTGCTCCCGCGCGCCTGGGACGAGGCCTTTCGCGCGGCGCGGGCGATGAAGGACCCGTCCGATCGCGCCGAGGCGCTGCTGACCCTGGCGTGGGCCCAGGTCGACCAGTCGCCGCTCGCGGCCAGAAAGACCCTGCTCGAGGCCCGCGCCGCCGCCGAGGCGATCCCGTCCAACAGCGCACGCATCCACCCCTATCCGATCGTCCGGATCGCCGAGGCCCAGGCCGCGGCCGGCGATCGCGACGCCGCACACCAGACCTTCCAGGCCGCGGTCCGGATGATCGTCGGGGAGAGTGAGGGTCGCCAGCTCCAGGAGTGGCTCAACTTACGGCATCGACAGTTGAAGGTCGAATCCCGGGCCGCGATGGCCGATACGTTCCGAGAATGCCGCCGATTCAACGAGAGCATCGGAATCTGGGGTCGAGACAGCGTGATCGCCCTCGATGCCGCACTCAGCGGAGATGTCGAGAAGGCGGTCAAGGAAATCACCTCCAGGAAGGCCAATGATCCCAGGTTCGCGGATGGAGTCCCGGGGAATCTCGAAGTCTGGCGATGCGACAGGCTCCTCGATGTCATGGAATACTTCGGCCGCGACGAGCGCGCGAAGCTCAGGCCGGTACGGGACGAGATCCGCAAGATCGCCGGCGCCCTGAACGATCGTCTTTTGCGGCCCCAGATTCTCCAGGAACTCGCGGACCAGGAGGCCAGGCTGGGGCTCTACAACGAGGCCGTGGCCACCGCCGATGCCATCGACCCGAGCGATACCGCGAATCCGAACAACCCGGACCTGGACGACTTTGGCTCCTTCAAGAAGGTGGAGGCCTACGCCAGCATCGCATCCCGCCGGTTGGAGGCGGGCGATCGCGAAGGCGCCCGCCGGACCGCCCGGCAGGCCGTCGAGGCGGCCAGATTGCCGGAAGGTGGATCAAGGCAGACGGGTCCGCTGCATGAAGCCGTCGACGTGCTCGTCCGGACCGGCGACCGGGACGAAGCGCGCCAGGCCGTCGATTCGGTCACGTGGCCGCCCTCCGCGATCTACTTCCTTCGGAAGCTGGCTCGAGCCGAGGCCCGGCGCGGCAGCGCGGCGCAGGCCCGGGATGCCCTGACAAAAGCCCTGAAGATGGCCCGGGACAATCATCAACCGGCCGAGACGATCGCGGAGATCCAGGCGGAGATGGGAGATATCGCGGCCGCGATCGAAACCGTGAACACCCTGGAACCAGACAAGAGGCCGCAGGCCCTCGGCAGGGTTGCGGTGGGCCTTGCCACCGCGGGACGTCTGGATGACGCCGTGCCCGTGGTCGAGAAGATCTCCGACCCCGCGATCCGGGGCCGAGCCTGGATTGATATCGTCGCGTGGTTCCCGGCGCCTTAGGGGCAGCCGGCCACCGGGGCGTCGATCGCTCCCGGGGTGCACCTGCGGCGAACTGCTGACGGCCGACCGCCGCCAGGCGTCCGGGCTGGATCGAACCGAACGACTACCATCGGCCCGCGCCGGGCGGTCCGACCGGCAGAATCCACGGTCTTCCGCACACCCGGTCCGCCCGCCGGCCCGCGACGGTTCACCCCGCGGCTGGATGGCCTGCCAGGAATCCCCAACCGCACACAAAATATTCTCACTCCAACACAAACACTCTCCGAAAGCCCGACGGGCCGACTCTCGGGCCGGCTGATCCCTCGGGCAGGTCCCGGCCATCCGCGATCGGCCCGGCCCCGCTCGGTCGGGCTCGGCTCGTCGGGGACCGGTCCGGAGGTCGATGGCGGCGGGCGGTCCGACGGCACGGGTGCCGCGGGGTCGCGGCTCGGGTAAGATGGCGGTCCCGACGATCGGGGAGCCTTCACTGGCCCCAGGCAGGACGAAGTCGAGCGCATCCCAAACGGAAGCCAGCCCCCGCTTTGATTTCGCCCTCGTCTGCACCCGCCCGACTGGCTTCGCTTTGCTGCCCCGGAGGTGTTCGCCGATGATTCGCACGGTGGTCGTGGGCCATGGCCTGGCGGGCCGGGCCTTTCACTGTCCCCTGGTCCGTCGCCAGCCGGGGCTGGTCCTGCACGGGGTCGTCGCACGCGATCCCAGGGTCCGCGAGGAAGCTGTTTCGATGTGGGGCGGCATCCGCGGGTATGCGGAGCTGGGCGAGGCGCTCGAGGACCCGGACGTCCAGCTCCTCGTGATCGCCACGCCGCATGACTCGCACGCCGAGCTGACCGTGCGGGCACTCGACGCGGGCAGGGACTGCGTCGTCGACAAGGTGATGGCGCTTTCGACCGAGGAGGCCGACCGGATGATCGCGGCCCGCGATCGGTCGGGGCGGATGCTGTCGGTGTTCCACAACCGGCGGTGGGACTGGGATTTTGCCACCGTGCGCCAGGTGATCGAGAGCGGCCAGATTGGCCGGCCGCTCTTGATCGAGAGCTCCGTCTGCCGGTCCGCGACGCCAAGAACCTGGCGCGGCAGCGCGGCGGCGGCCGGGACCATTTTGCACGACTGGGGCGCGCACCTGGTCGACCAGGCGTTTCAGCTCGGGCTCGGGCCGTGCCGGCGGCTGGGCGCGTGGCTCACGCCGGGCCCGTGGGAGGGCGTGGATAGCGGCGGGCACGGGCGGATCGTGCTCGAGTTCGACGAGGTTTTATTCCAGGTCGAGACCAGTCGGATTTGCCGGATCGACCGGCCAAGATGGTGGATCGTGGGCGACGCGGGCGGGTTCGTGAAGTTCGGCGTGGATCCCCAGGAAGACGCCCTGCGCGCCGGAAATATCGAGGCCGCCAGGGAGCCGACCGCGCACGAGGGCATCCTTCGCCGCGAGGGCGCCTCCGGCGAGGTCGAGGAGACCACGGTGCCCACCGTCCGCGCCCACTGGGACGAGTATTACCACAATATCGCCGAGCACCTCGCCGGCCGCGCGCCCCTGGCCGTCACGGCCGAGCAGGCGCGCGAGGTCGTCCGCCTGCTCGAGGCCGCCGGCCGGTCGTCGCGCGAGCACGCCCTGGTCGAAGGACCGTGGGGCGGCTGAGAGTCTGTCTCGGAAGGGCTCCCAGCCCCCGTCAGGGGGCGATCGGACGTAGCCGGGGGGCGTCAGCCCCCCGGACCGGGTCGGACCGCCGTGCCACACACCGAAGTTCCGAGCCCCCGTCAGGGGGCGATCGGACGTAGCCGGGGGGCGTCAGCCCCCCGGGCTCAGACCGCAGCCCCACACACCGAATCCTCTCGACGGACCCTCCCGGCCGCGACCCCGCCACGCGGGGTCGCGGCCGGAAGGGTGACACGATGGCGGGGAGATGAGGAGTCGTCTGGCGGTCCGGGGGGCTGACGCCCCCCGGCTACGTCCTGACGCCCACTTCGTGGGCTCCCGGGACAGACTCTGCTCTCGATTCATCACCCCCGATGATGGCCGTGGCCGTTCGCAGTGGGCGGGACGACGCCGAGCACGTTCGACCACGAGGCCCGCGCCAGGGCCATCGGCCCGTGCGGGCGGGCGGAGTGATGCGACCGCATCACCTGGGGCCTGGCATGGCGATGCGCGACCCGCGCGGCGGGCCGCCCGTGCGGATGACCCTGACCGTGGCCGCTGGGCGTGATCGCGTGAGTACCGGTGCCGACCGCCAGGGCCGGGCTGACCCGCCGACTCGTGACCGTGGCGAGGTAGTCGCTGCCGGGCTGGCCGCTCCCGCTGAGCAGTTGCCCGTTGACCTTGGCCACGCCGCCGGGCCCGGTGGCCAGCACGGTCAGCTCGAGCGGCTTCGCCAGGCTCACCCGGCCGAGGGCCTTCAGCGTCACCTGGTGGGTGGCCGCGTTGTAGCTGACCTTCAGTCGCACAGGCGTCAGCCGCACCGACGGGCCCTTCTTGTGGCGGCCAGGGATCTTTTTGGGGATCTCGAGCAGGTAGTTGCCCGCGTTGGCGGCGGTCGATGCGTCCATCGGCTGCGAGTAGGTCAGCGTGATCGTCAGGCCGCGGCGGTTGTTGACGGTCGCCTGCGAGATCACAGGCGCCGGGCCGGGGTCGACCACGTTGACGTCGAAGGTCGCGCTGGCACTCGGACCGGGCGAGCCCGACGCCGTCACGACCAGCGTCACCGGATACGTGCCGATCGCCTGGCCGGCCGGGACGTTCCAGCTCAGGACGCCCGTCGACGGGTTGATCCCCAGGCCGGCCGGCGCGCCGGCGCCCAGGCTGTAGGTCAACGTGGCCGACGGGTTGCCGAGATCGCTGACATAGGCCGCGAGATTCGCCTGGAACGTCGAGCCGTCGGAGGCGGTCTGCGTCGGGATGGCGGCGATGGACGGCGCGGATGTCGAGGTCGGCGTCGGAGTGGGCGTCGGCGTCGGTGACGGCGAGACGCCCCCGGGGTTGATGACCGCCTGCATCAACTGCGCGCCGTGGACGCCGTCGTTGGCGATCAGGGCGAGCTGGCCGCCGACGACGGCCAGCGGGATCGGGGTCGAGGACCCGGGTCCGGGGTTGATGTCGGCCGCCAGGCCGGTCCCGCCGGGCGTGCCGTCGGTCCGCCAGAGCTCCTGACCGTGGACGCCGTCATTCGCGGCGAAGT
Organism: Planctomycetales bacterium; assembly: GCA_027452145.1. Taxonomy (GTDB): domain Bacteria; phylum Planctomycetota; class Planctomycetia; order Isosphaerales; family Isosphaeraceae; genus JAKAUH01. The sequence goes on along the minus strand of DAIDHB010000453.1, from coordinate 27,321 downwards.
AGAGCACCCCGCCGACGGCGAGGCCCTGGGGATAGTAGGGGATGCCGTGCGGAACTGACGTGGCGCTGAGGTCGGCGATCATCGCGGTGCCGGCCGCCGAGCCGTTGCTCTTCCACAGCTCGGTCGGGCCGCCCGAGGACTCGACGGCCTGGAAGATCAGCAGGTTGCCGAGCGGCTCAAGGCCGCCGAGGTTGGCGAACGTCGAGTCGATCGACGGGCCGGGGAGGAACGCCGTGCCCAGCACGGTGCCGTCGCTGGTCCAGAGCTGGTCGTGATACGACGCCGGGCCCGAGACCGTCGCGGCGTAGTAATACTCGGCGACGAAGAACACCCGCGACCCGACGGCGGTGAGGTCAATCGGGGTCGGGGACGCGGGGGCCGACTGGCCGGGCGGCGTGTAGCCGGGGATCGCGGCCAGCTCGGACGTCCCGCCGGCCGTGCCATTGGTGATCCAGAGGCCCGGGCTGCCGGTGGAGGAGTTGTTCGCGAAGAAGTCCAGGCCATTGCCGGCGACGGTGAGGTCGCTCGGGCCCGTGGCGAGGTCGCCCGAGCCGGCGCCGGTGATCATCCGGGTGCCGGACGAAGTGCCATCGCTGATCCAGAGCTGCGAGCCATTCGTGCCGTCGCTGGCGATGAACGCCATCTCGCCGTTGAAGGCCGTCAGGTGCGCGATCGAGACATACCCGCCCGACGGCGCCGTGAAGTCCTTGACGACGGCCGTGGTGCCGGCCGTGCCGTCGCTGCTCCAGAGGTCCATGCCGCCGTTGCCGTCGCCGGTGGTGAAGTAGAGCCGGCCCCCGCTGGCCGCGAGCGACTGCGCCTCGAAGTAGCTCGACGGGGCGACGTACCGCGACAGGTCGAGCACCTCGAACGTGCCGCCGGCCGTGCCGTTCGTGACCCACAGGCCCAGGGGCGCCGTGGGCTGGCTGCCGAGGAAGTAGGCCTCGGAGCCGAGGACCGCGAAGGCCCGGGGGTTCGCCGGGGCCAGCAGCGTCGTGCCGGCCGCGGTGCCGTTCGTCGCCCAGAGCTCGGTCCCGTGGACGCCGTCTTCCATCGGAAGCAGGAGCTCCGAACCCAGTGCAACATAGTCGCTCGAGCCCGGGAAGATCGCCGACGAGCCGGTGGTGACCCCGGGGCTGAACGATGCGACCGCGACGGTGCCCGCCGCGGTGCCGTCGCTGGTCCAGAGCTGGTTGGCCTGCGGGCTCGAGCCGTCGTGCGCCGCGAAGTACAGCCGATCGCCGAGCGACACGAACCGTTGCGGGTCCGATCCGGCCGGGCCGGGGTTGATGTCCTGGACCAGCCGGGTCCCCTGCGGCGTGCCGTCGGAGGCCCACAGCTCGGCGCCGTGGGAGCCGTCCGCGGCGTCGAAGAAGACCGTGCCGCCGATCGCCTTCAGGTTCGTCAGATACCCGTAATAGCCGCTGTACGTGGCATCCAGGCCCAGGTCCTTCACCAGCGAAGTGCCGGCCGCGGTGCCGTTGGATTTCCACAGCTCTTCCTGGCCGTCGGCGCCCTCGAGGGTGAAGAAGAGCGTGCCGTTCGCATCGGTGAGGTTCAGCGGGACGCCGAGCGGCGAGATCGACCGGAAGTCCTCGACCAGCCGGGTGCCGGCCTGCGTGCCATCCGTCGCCCAGAGCTGCGTCGCCTTGCCCGAGGCGGTCGCCGGGCCGACGAAGTAGAGCGACGAGCCCGACGCGGCCGCACCGACGATGCCGGTGATCGGCGCCGTGCCGACCTGGCTCTCGCCCGAGGGGCTCACGGTGCCGAAGACGACCTGCCCGTTCGAGGTGCTGAAATAGTACGCCTGGTTGTTGAACCCGACGATATCGAGCGGCGTGGGCAGGGCGTTGCCGACGGGTCCCGTGTTCCCCGAGGTGCCGTCGGTCGACCAGAGCGAGCCGTTGACCGACAGGTACAGAGTGCCGCCGACCGTCGTGTCGGGCGCGACGTAATTGCCGCCGAAGTCCTCGACCAGAGCGGGCGTCCCCGTGCCGCCGGGGATCGCCCACAACTGGTTGTCAACCGTGCCGCTCGCGCCGGCGTTCAGCATGACGAGCAGGTTACCGTTCAGCGTGCTGAGGCTTTCGAACGACGAGACCAAGGCGCCCGGGATCGTCACGGGTGCGGTGCCGGCCGCGGTGCCGTCGCTCCGCCAGAGCTGGTTGTCATAGGCCGTGCCCCCCGTACCGCTGGTGGCGAAGAACACGCCGCTGCCGACGGCCGTCAACTGCGACGGCGAGCTCGCCGTCGACGTGCCCGCCGACGAGAAATCCCGGAGCACCGCGGTCCCGCCGCCGACATTGGTGACGACCAGCTCCTGGCCCGAGTTGGTGCTGTCCTCGACGACGTAGAACAGGTTCGAGCCCGCGGGCGTCAGGTCCGCGGGATAGGTGTCGACCGTCTTCCCATCCACGATCGGGCCGACGGCCACGGCCGCCAGCAGGGCCCGCGGCTCGAGGGATTCCGGCGCCCCGATCCGGACTTGCGCCGTCCTCCGCGGCCGGCGGCGCAAGCTTGCAGCTCCCGGCGACTTCGACTTCGGCTTGGCCAGATTGACGAGGCGAGAAAGGGGACCAAGGGTCCATCCCTGGTGCGACATCAATGTCCTCCTGGTGCGGCTTCATCCGTGGAGCCGGGGCCCGGCCGTCCGGGTCGCGATCACTCGTCGTGGTTGCTATTTGCAGGGCGAGGATCGCGGTCGAGCGGCCGGGCAGTCTCCGCGGTCGGTGTCCATCCGTCCTGTTCCGAGGCCCGGTGCGAGCCGTGCCGGCGGGCCAGAGGTTAACAGGACCCGACGATCTCGTAAAGCGGAGTTCTCGACAGCAGATGCAGGGATGCGAGCGTATCCGCCCTCATTCTGGGCGCCGCAACGCGGTCGATCGATTATCATGGATCGGCCGACCGGGGCTGGCGGGGCGTCCCATCCCGGCGTGGCGCGGCGAGACATGACCCGACCCGACCCGGGCGATCGGATGCGGTCCCTTCCCAGGAGCACGTTCATGGACCGGCTGGCACGGACCTTCGTGGGGTCCCTGGTGGTAGCGATCGGCATCGGCATTGGCATCACTTCGCCGGCCCGCGCTTGCGAATACGGCGGTCCGCAGGATCCGGGCAAGCCGGCCGGCAAGGCCGAGGCGTCGCCGGGAAAACTGCGGGTCGGCCAGCGGGTCGTGACGAAGTACAGCGTTCCCCTGAAGGGCGACGGTGGGGTCGTCGACGAGGGCAACACGTTCCGGGTTTACACCGTTGAGAAGGTGGACGGCGAAAAGATCACAATCTCCGGGGACGGGGTCCGCGGTTGGGTCGACGCCGACGACGTGGTCCCGCTCGACCGGGCGGTGGAGTTCTGCACCGGTGAGATCCGCGAGGCCCCGGAGAACGCCACGGCGCACCTGATGCGGGCCTATGTCCGCGCCGAACTGGGCGACCGCGCCCGCGCGCTCGAGGACTTCAACGCGGCCGTCAAGCTCGAGCCGAAGGAGCCGGCGTATCTCAGGGGGCGGGGGCTGTTCTACCAGGAGGCGAAGGAGTATCCGAAGGCGATCGCCGACTTCACCGAGGTGATCCGCCTGGACCCGAAGAATGCGATGGCGTTCGCCGCGCGGGCCGACGCCTACGACGACGCGGGCGAGCTCGAGAAGGCCCGCGACGACTACGACCGGGCCATCGAGCTCGATCCGAAGGACCCCGCGAGTTACTACGGCCGCGGCACGATCTGGGGCCGGCTGGAGGAGTTCGAGCGATCGCTGGAGGACTACAATCGCGCCGTCGAGCTCGCCCCAAAGTTGGGATTCGTGCGGGCCGGCCGGGCGTGGGCGCAAGAGAATCTCAAGGACTACGAGAAGGCGCTGGCCGACTACGACGAGGCGATCCGGCTCGACCCGACGGACGACTTCGCGCTGGGCGCCCGCGGCTGGCTGCTGGCCACCTGCCCTGACCCGAAGTACCGCGACGGCAAGAAGGCCGTCGAGTCGTCCAGAAGGGCCTGCGAGCTGACGAAGTGGAACGACCCGGGCACGCTGTCCACGCTGGCCGCCGCGTGCGCCGAGATGGAGGACTTCGACGCGGCCGTGAAGTGGCAGACGAAGGCCATTGAACTGTACAGGGACAGGAACGACGAGGAGCAAATCGTGTACGGCCAGCAGCGGCTGAAGCTCTACCGGGAGAAGCAGCCGTATCACGAAGATGAGGACGCGGTGGTCGACCGGTGAGCGGACGGTGCATTGCGCGCTCCATCGTGCCGGCTGGAAGATCGTCCCCAGGTGGCGACAGTATTGGAGCGGGGCCTGAATCTTTGGCTCACACCAGGGCCTCTCGCGGTCGAAGGCCCTGACAAAATGCAGTCCCCACCTCTTCAGGACGCGCTACTGACCCGTCTTGCCGGTGCGGGCGATGACGGCGACGATCACCCGGCCGGCGCCGGCGGCTTTCAGGGCCCGCGCGGCAGCCGCGCAGGTGGCGCCGGTGGTCAGTACGTCGTCGACCAGCAGGATCGCCCGGCCCTTCAGCGCGCGGGCCGGGCGAGCGCGGAAGGCATCGCGGAGCGCCCGGGCGCGGTCGGTGGCCGACATCATCGCGAGCTTTCGCGTGTCGCGGACGCGGCGCAGCGGCGTATGCACCCGGCGGCCGAGCCTGCGACTCAGGCCGTGCGCCAGGGCGTCGGCCTGGTTGTACCCGCGCTGCCAGTGCCGGCGCCAGTGCAACGGCACCGGCACGATCCAGGCATCCGCGGGCAGCTCCAGCCGGTCGAACGCCTCGCCACGGGCCTCGGCCCAGAGCCCGGCCAGCCAGGGGGCGAGCCAGGCGTCGCGATCGCGCTTCAGCCGCAGGCAAAGCTCGCGCAGGCCGCCCTCATAAGGCCCGAGCGCCAGCGCGGCCTCGAAGCCGAGCGACCGGCCGCGGCAGTCGCCGCAGCCGCCGCGCAGGTCGGCATACGGCCCGGCCGGCAGCGCACACCGCGGGCAGGCCAATCGCGAAGCGGCCGCCGCCCGCCCGAGCAAACCCGCCCGGCACGATTCGCAGAATGCACCGCCTGATCCGTCGGCGCCGCAGACCGCGCACGACCAGGGGAACACCAGCGCGTCCACCGCGCGGCCCAGCGCGCCCAGCCATCCCGAAGCCCGCCAGGCGATCGGCACCGATCAATCCCCAGCTCAAGAAAAGACCGAAGAGAAGACCGAAGACCGAAGGGCAAACTGAAAACTGAAAACCGAAAACTGAAAACCGAAAACGAAGTCCTTACCCCCCCGCCCCGCGCTGGCCGGTGAGGAGATACGGCTCGAGCTGCTCGCGGAGCTGGTTGCGGGCGCGGGCGAGGAGGGACTTGATGGCGGCGGGCGACCGGCCCATGACGTCGGCGATCTCGGCGTAGCTCATCTCCTCGAACTTGTTGAGCAGCACGGCCATCTTCTGGTCCTCGCCGAGGGAGCTCAGCGCGTCGCGGACCAGGTCGCTGAGCTCGGCCTGGCGGACCTGGGACGACGGAGTGCCCTCGCGGCCGACGAGGTTGGCGCCGAAGGCCGCAACCGACTGCGAACCGGTCTGCCCGGCGTTGGAGTTGGTGGCCGGAGCATTTCCCTTGCGCCTGAGGTGATTGAGCGCCAGGTTGTTGGCGATCGTGAACAGCCAGGTGGAGAACCGGGCGCGGGGACGATAGCCCTTGCGGGCGCGGTAGATCCGCAGGAAGACCTCCTGGCAGAGGTCCTCGGCCTCGTCGCGGTTGCCGACCATGTGGAAGAAGATGCCGACCAGGCGATTCTGGTACTGCTGGACCAGGCTCTCGAAGGCGCCCGGGACGTCGTTGCGGACCTGGAGCATCAGGCGGACGTCGGGGTCGCGCGCCTCCAGTTGCTGCTCGAGGGTCTGGATCTCTCGGCTCAACGGGGGGTCCTCTCAGTCTCGGGCTGGAGCCGGCGGCGGAGCTGGCCGCAGGCCGCGTCGATGGCCCGGCCCTTGGTCTTGCGCACCGTCACGCTGATGCCCCGCTGGCGGAGGGTCGCGACGAAGCGGTCGATCGCCTCGGGCTCGGGCCGGCCGTAGGGCAAGCCGGCAACCGGGTTATACGGGATCAAATTCACGTGAGCATGGCGGTCGGCCAGCAGGCGCGCCAGGGCGCGCGAGTCCTCCGGGCGATCGTTGATCCCGCTCAGCAGGACGTATTCATAGGTTACCTGCCGGCCGGTCCGCTCGAAATAGACGTCGGCCGCCTCGAGCACGGCGGTCAGCCCGATGGCCTCGTTCACCGGCACCAGCTCGTTGCGCAGCTCCTCGGTCGGCGCGTGCAGCGAGACGGCCAGGTGGTACTGCCGGTCCATCGCGGCGAGCTTGCAGATCTTCTCCGGCAGGCCGACCGTCGAGATTGTCACCCGGCGCTGGCTGATCCCCAGGCCCTCCGCCGGCGAGCAGATCCGGTCGAGCGCGGCGGCCAGGTTGTCCAGGTTCGCCAGGCTCTCCCCCATCCCCATGACGACGATGTGCGTGACGGTTTCCTCGGGCGGCAGCAGGTTGCGGAGGTGCAGCACCTCCTCGACGATCTCGGCGGAGTCGAGGTTGCGCTCGACCCCCTTGAGCCCGCTGGCGCAGAAGACGCAGCGCATCGCGCAGCCGACCTGGGTGCTGATGCAGACCGTCCGCCGCGGCCCCTCGGCCATCAGGACGCACTCGATCCGACGGCCGTCGCGGCACTCGATCACCAGCTTATCGGTGCCATCAGGCGCGACGTCGTGATACGCCACCGTCGTGCCGAAGACGGTCCACTCTTCGTCCAGCTCGCGGCGGAGCGCCCGAGGCAGGTCGGTCATCGCGTCAAAAGGCACGGCGCGGCGGCGGACGACCCAGTCGAGCACCTGGCGCGCGCGATAGGCCGGATGCCCCCGGTCGACCATCCACCGCCGCCACTCGTCGGCCGTCGCCGACAGCACCGGCCGCCGATCGGCGGAAGGTGCCGATGCCGGCGCGGGGGTCGTCTCGGCGGCGGATTCGACGGTCTCGACGATCGGAAGGCTCATGCCGGGCTCATGGCTGGGGATGCGACTGGGGACCATCATGGCGCCATCTATTCTATTCTACGGCGACGGGAGCCGGCTTTCCATGATCCGGCGCGACGGCCGGTAGCTCACGCGTCCAGCAGGGCCAGCCGGGCCCAGTTGAGCGCGGTCTTGGCCGAGTAGATCTGGATGAATTCACGCGGGCGTTCGGGGCCCATCTCGAGGCGGCGGGTCTCGGTGCCGGCGGGCGTGGCCAGGCCGAGGTAGACGAGTCCGACGGGCTTCTCGGGCGTGCCGCCGCCGGGCCCGGCGACGCCCGTGGCACTGACGGCGATCGTGGCGCCCAGGCGGGCCCGCGCGCCCTCGGCCATCGCCGCGGCGACCTCGGCGCTGACCGCGCCGTGGGCCTCGATCAGGCCGGGCGGGACGCCGAGCAGCTCCGATTTCGACGCGTTCGAATAGGTCACCGCGCCGCCGAGATAACTCGAGCTGATCCCCGGAATCGCCGTGAGGAGGCTGGCCATCAGGCCGCCGGTGCACGACTCGGCCGTGGCGAGGGTCGCGCCCGAGCGGGCGAGCTGCGCGGCCAGGGCCTCGGGGACGTCGACCGTGCCCTCGCCCAGCACCAGCGGGCCGAACCGCTCGCGGATCATCGCGGCGGTGGAGTCGGTGCTCGCCAGGGCCTCGGCCTCGGTGGATCCACCCCCGGTGATCCGGAAGCTGATCGTCGCCTCGTGCGCCGTGATGCCGACCTCGGGGACCCGGCCGCGGGCGGTCAGGTCGAGCGCCTGGGCCTCGATTTCCGACTCGCCCTTGCCGAACAGGTTGATCTTGCGATGGACGATGAACCGGTCGGCCAGCCCCAGCCGGCGCAATCGGGGAACCACCTCGTCGGCGAACATCCGCCTCATCTCGGAGGGGACGCCCGGCAGCGCGGCGATCAACGCCCGACCGATCGCCATCCAGATGCCGGGCGCCGTGCCGATCGGGTTCGCGAGCGCCTCGGCGCCCTGGGGGAACAGCGCCTGGACGCGGTTCCGCTCGGCCATCGGCCGGTTGCGGCGGGCGAACATCGCCGCGATCGCCTCGAGCGACGCCGCGTCCTCGACCAGCGGGACGCCCGCGCACTGGGCCAGAGCCTCGCGGGTCAGGTCGTCCTGCGTCGGGCCCAGGCCGCCGGTCATGACGACCAGGTCGGCCCTCGCGATCGCGGCGCGGAAGGCATCCAGGTGGTCCTCCAGCTCGTCGCCGAGCGTCGTGTGGAACGCGACCGGAACGCCCAGCGCCCCAAGCTGCTGGCTCAGCCAGCGGCTATTTGTGTCCAGGCTCTGGCCGCTCACCAGCTCGCTGCCGATCGAAAGGATCTCGGCCCGCATCAGTGGATCTGACCTCTCAACTCAACGGGATTTATGTCGATCGCGTCGCCCCCCCCGCGGAATCGACGCCCACCCAATCTATCACCTCCAGGACGACCCTGGCAGCCCGGCGATTCGATCGGTTAGACTGAGGAACCATCAAGCTCAGTCTGCGCGCCGGCCAGGGAGCGCGCACCGGGATTCTACCACCCGATCGAGCCGAGAGGTTGCAACCCATGAGTGGCTGTGTGCTGCAACGACCGACTCTCGTCCTGAACCGGCACTGGCAACCGGTGCACGTTGCGCCCGTGGCGCGTGCGCTCGTGATGCTATGGAACCAGGCCGCGTGCGTCATCGACCCGGAGGACTTCCGGTTATATGACTGGACGGACTGGTCCAGGCTGGCTCCGAAAGAAGGCGAGCCCTTCATCCGTACGGTACGCTTCCGCCTGCGCGTGCCGGAGGTTCTGGCGCTGACCCGGCACGACCGGGCGCGCCACCAGACGGTAACCTTCAGCCGACGCAATCTGTTTAAACGCGATCACTCAACCTGCCAGTACTGCGGATGTCAGCCCGGTACGGAGGAACTGACGATCGACCACGTGCTACCCCGATCACAGGGGGGGCAAACGACCTGGGAAAACTGCGTGCTGGCCTGCGTCTCGTGCAATGCGCACAAGGCGAACCGGACGCCCGACCAGGCCAGCATGAAACTCCGACGCGCCCCGGTGCGCCCGTCGTGGAAACCCCTGTACGACGCCAGCGGCGCGAGGATCGCAAGCTGGTCGCGGTTCCTCTCCGACGCGTACTGGAACGTGCCGCTGGAGGCCTGACGTCTCCGGACACCGCCTCGGGGCCGGGCTCGATTGACCCACGCCACGAGGACCTGTCCTGGAGTCTGTCCCGGATGGTCGCGAGGACGGCTTGTCGGGTGGGCATCGCCCGCCCCACGTCACCCAACCGCCCGTTCGGGACAGACTCTTGAAAGCCCCGACAGGAAGCACAGACGGCTCGGTCCCGGACTTGCCCAATTTAGCAATCCTATGATCATACGATATCGACTTACAAGCAAAATCGAAAACAATTTCCTTGCTATCCACGCGCCGCGCGCCATAATGAGGGCTGAACTCGGTGCCGGGCCGCAGACTTCCGGCCGGCTCCGGGGCGAATCAATGGGAACGTCGTCGGACGACTAGATGAGGGGCAACCCGGCCGGGCCGGGGGTCCTGTCGACGAGTAAGCCGACGTGGAGGAAGCCCTCGGGGTGTTCCTTCACGTCGGCTTTTTTTTTGCTTGCGGGGTGCCGGCGTCCCGCGGGCCCATAAGGGGGATTGCGATGGGATTCACCTACGCGGCAATCGTGCTGGCTCCGGGCGGGATCATCTCGTGGCTGGTCGTGGGCCTGATCGCCGGCTGGCTGGCTGGCATGGTCATGAAGGGCGGCGGATTCGGCATTCTCGGCGACATCTTCGTGGGGCTCATCGGCGCGTTCCTGGGCGGGCTGCTCGGGGGCTTCTTCGTCGAGGGTTCGGCCCAGTTCTGGGGCAGCATCGTCGTCGCCTTCATCGGCGCCTGCGTGCTGATCGCCCTGTTGCGCCTCATCAGCGGCCGTCGGGCGACATTGCGGGCGTGAGGGAAGCACCGCGACGGAGGAGACGGGCGTGGACCCGTTCGGCCCGATGGAGGATGCGATCGATGATCGGTGTCCCCACGGGACGAGAACGAAGACGGCACCGATGACCCCAGGAGAGGACCGAACCATGGCCGCGACCACCAACGACACCGCGACGACGACGACCCGGAAGCGCTCTCCGGCCGAGTACCACCACCGGGCCGCCGCCCACCACACGGCCGCCGCTCATCACCACCTCGAGGCGGCACACCACCACGAGACCGGCGCGGATGAACCCGCCCGGAAGCACTCGGAAGCCGCGAATCGGCACAGCGAGCAGGCCCACCAGCAGACGGCCGATGCGCACGCGCAATCGAGCAAGTGACGTCATCTCGTCGAGGGCCCGGGCCGGCCGAGGCCCGCGGTCCTCGCCCCGATCGCGCCCCGGGTCGATGGACACAAACCGGGGGAGCTCCAGGAATCGAGCTCGGAAGGACCGGTCCCGGTCCATTGGTCGGCTCCGGATTCGTGCGAGAGCCAGCGCGACTCGATCCTGGCCCGGCCCCGTACATTGAGCCCTCGCTGGTTCTTGTCGTGATCTGTTGGTAGCGCAACGTGACCAGCGTCGGTCACAACAGGATCGGAGGCCGGATGCCGCCGTTGAAGTTCAGGAAGGATCAAAATGTTCCCAACGGAACCCACCGCGCATCGGCCGAACCCCGGTCGAACTCGAATTGGGGGCCGACCATCGCCGGTGTCGACCGAGCTCGAGCCCAAGCTCGAGGCGTTCCTCCATGACGCGCTGCTGGACCCGCGGCTCTGGCGACAGCGGCTGGCAGAGTTCGCCCGCGCCACGGGCCTTGCGGTGGGCCTCGCCGATGGGGAGGGGCGACTGCTCGGGGAGTGCATCCTCCCGGGGCCGAGGCAGGACCGATTGCCGTCCACGCGATCGCCGGTGGTCGAGGGATGTCCCTTCTACCCGGTGCCGCTCGATGCCTGCACCTGCATCCGCGACGCGATGGCCGGACGTCGGGTCGTGGTGCGGAACGGCCCAGGGCCATGGCATTGCGCCGTGGCGCTCTCCCTGGGGGACCACCCCATCGGGGTCCTGCTCGCGGGCCAGGCGCTCGATGAGTCCCGGGAGCCGGATCGCGCGGAACAGCCCGTCAGCGAGGCCACCCTGGGGATCTATGCCGAGCTCCTGGGGACGCTGGGCCACACGATCCTCGAGACACACCATCGCGCACTCCGCGAGACGGCGCACCTGGACGAGATGACAAGGCTGCGGGACAACGCGACGGCCGAGATCGCCACACGCCGGGTGGTCGAGAAGCGCCATCGCTTTCTCCTGGCCGTGAGTGACGAGTTCGATTACAGGAACTCCGATGCCACACTGAGGCGCCTGGCCCGGCAGGCCGTGCCCTTCCTCGCCGACCTTTGTTTCGTGGATGTGGTCGAGGCGGACGAGACCATCCGGCGGGTGGGGTGGGCCCACGCCGACCCGGCCAGGCGAGATCTGTTCGGCAGGATCGATCAATTCGTCCCACCTCGCAACGGGCAGGACCACCCGGTCTCCAGGGTGCTCCGCAACGGCCAGGTTGAACTCGTGCCGGAAGTCACCGATTCCTGGATGCAAGCCGTTGCCGCGAGTCCCCAGCACGTCGAGTTCATGCGCGAGCTGGAACTCCGCTCGGTGATGACCGTCCCGCTCGTGGCCCAGGAGCGAATGCTGGGTGCGTTTACCTTCTGCTACACCGCGACCTCGGAACGCCGGTACACGGCCCTCGATGTCCATCTTGCCGAAGACCTGGCACACCGGGCCGCGAAGGTCGTGGAGAACGCGGGGCTCTACCGCGCCCTCCAGGTGTCCGATCGCCACAAGGATGAGTTCCTGGGGGTGCTCGCCCACGAACTGCGCGGCCCGCTCGCCCCCATCCACAACGCGATTCAGATCCTTCGCACCCGGGTCCCGGCCGATCCCGAACTCCGGTGGACCTCGGCCGTGATCGAGCATCAGGTCGAGCAGATCACGCGGCTGGTGGATGACTTGCTCGACGTCGTCCGGATCGGCCAGGGCATGGTCCACCTCCGGAAGGACCTCGTGGACCTGGCGAAGGTGGCGGCGCGGGCCGTCGATAGCAGCCGTCCGCTCATCGACGCGAAGAAACAGCACCTGGAGATCACGCTTCCCGAGCGAGTGATCGAGGTCGAAGGAGATCAGCTCCGGCTGGTCCAGGTGGTGGTGAACCTGCTGACCAACAGCGCCAAGTATACGGAAGAAGGCGGGCGGATCGAGCTGACCCTGGACGCTGACGCCGACCTGGCGATCCTGCGGGTGCGCGACACGGGGGTCGGCATCGCGGCCGACATGCTGCCAAGGATCTTCGACCTGTTCACCCAGGTCTCTGGCCAGCACGATCGATCGGAGGGCGGTTTGGGGATCGGCCTGAGCCTGGTTCGAGACCTGGTCGACCGGCACGGCGGAAACGTCCAGGCCACCAGCCCGGGCCTCGGCCAGGGCAGCGAGTTCGTCGTGCGGCTTCCGCTCTTGCGAAGGGCGCCCTCGCCCCCTCCCGCCGCAGAAGGAAGGACCGAGGCGACCGCCCAGGAGCCCTCCCGACGGATCCTGGTCATCGATGACAACCAGGAATCGGCCGACACCATGGCCATCCTGCTCCGGGTCCACGGCCACGAAGTCTGGACCGCCTACGACGGCCCGACGGCCCTGGACCTGGCCCGGCTGCAACCGCCCGAGGTGGTGCTCTGCGATGTCAGCATGCCGGGCATGGGCGGCCTGGAAGTGGCCCGCCGCCTCCGCCAGGACCTCGGACTTTGCGACGCCCTGCTGGTGGCCTGGACGGGTCATGGCGAGCAGGAAGACATGCAACGCTCCCGGGAAGCGGGCTTCAACGCCCACATGGTCAAGCCGATCCGACTCGCCGCCGTGCGGGCGATCCTGGCCCGGGAGGGCCCACCGGCCCCTCGATTCGCGTAAGGCTTCCCTCGAGCGGTCGCGGAAGCCGAGATGGGCGACGCCGTTCGCTTGCTATTCCGGCGCCATTGGGTTACGATACATATCGGAAATGAACTCGCGTGAATCACTATTCAATTCATGCGAGGGGTGAGAAAAGAAAAAGGTCGGATGACTGGATGAAGGGCAACCCGGCCGGGCCGGGGGGCTCGTCGACGAGTAAGCCGACCTGGCCGGACACCTCGAGGTGATCGGCCAGGTCGGCTTTTTTTTGTGCGCGGCGGCGCGGGGCGGACTGCGTTCACCGGCCGTCCCGGGTCGCCGGCTATCCCGAGGAATCAACCATGGGCCTGATACTGCTGATCGTCCTGATCATCCTGCTGGTGGGCGGACTGCCAACCTGGAGCCATAGCCGGAACTGGGGCCACGGCCCCAGCGGCATCCTGGGTCTTGTGGTGGTGATCGTCCTGGTGCTGCTGATCGCGGGATACATCCCGCGCGGCTTCTGACCGGTACTGGGTGGGGCGAGCCGACCGACGGCAACTTCACGACCTTCGGCGGGGCCGGCGACCAGCTCGCGGCCATCTTCCGAAGGAAGTACGGATACGAGACAGGCGAGGCGGATATTCCCGTTCATGCGGCTTCCATTGAGCACTCGATATGAATGTGTCCGTCAGCGGCCTCGATCGGAAGGCGGCCTGCGCCGGGATCGCGTCGATCCCGGTCGCGGCCGCCGGGAGTGAGATCGATTCTTTGGAAAGGCGAGATTTACCATGAAGCGCTCATGCATTGGATTGCTCGCGATGGCGATGCTCGGCTACACCGGATGCAATCAGGCCACCCCTGGGGGGCCTGGAGTCACCGGCCCGGCCCAGAAGCCGCCCACCTACGGAGAGGCCGACAACACCTTCAACCTGAGCGTGCCGCGCATGTCGACGACCCTCAACCAGGGGGGAACGAAGGAGGTCCCGATCGGTATCGAGCGGGGCAAGAACTTCAGTGAGGACGTCACCCTCAAGTTCGCCGACGGGCCCAAGGGTGTGACGCTCGCCTCCGCCAGCCCCGTCATCATGCACGGCGATACCCAGGCGAAGGTCATGCTCAAGGCCACGGAAGACGCCTCGCTCGGCGACTTCACGGTCAAGGTGACGGGGCACCCCACCAAGGGTGCCGACGCCACGAATGAGATCAAGATCACCGTGGTCAAGAAGTGACCGGGTGCGCGGAGGAGGGGCGCGAGGACTCCCGTCATCGACGGGACCCTCCTCCGGTTCTCTGGCGTTGTGGGAAGCGGGTTTGCATCGCCCTTTTTACACAAGGGTCCAGTCATGCGATTCATTCAGGCCGCCTTCTTCCTGGCCTTGCTGATCGCGATCGGCATCTTCGCCGTTCAGAACCGGGATGGGATCACGGTCAATTTCCTGGCATGGAATCTCTACCAGCCCATCGCGATCGTCACCCTCGCGGCCTACATCCTGGGGATGCTGAGCGGATGGACCGTGCTGTCGTTCGCGCGCGGGACCTTCCGCGGGGCCACGGCGCGCCCGCGGCAATGAACCGCGATCGATCCGGACCCTGTTCGCCGGCCGACCGCCGGGGGCGGAGGAAATCTTGTTCGCGTGCCCGCGCCGGCCCGTTGGGATTGCGACGTTCATGGATGCCACTTTCTGGATGACCCGGCTGGAGCGTGCCGACACCTCTTACGTGCTGCTGGCGGCGCTGGCGGGGATGCTGCTGGCGACCGTGGTCCTGCACCGGATCGGGCTGATCGGCCGGGTCCTGAGGATCCTCGCCCTGGTGGTTGGAGGAGCGATCCGGGGAGGATTCCTGCTCTGGGAGCGCCTGCTCGCGTGGGCCTCGTGGCCGCTCTACCTGGTGATTGTGGTCGGTCTCTTGCTGACGGGCGGGGCGGTGGGAGGCATCTGGCCCGCCTCGCGGGTGCTCTGCGGGCTGGCCGCGCTGTTCATGGGGATCATCGCCTGCCTGGCTTACATGTTCGTCGACCTCGAGCGGACCGAGGTGGAACGGGGCTACAAGGCGATCCATAACCCGCTCAAGGGCCAGGTCCTGGCGATGAACCTGGGTCGGTACGGCCGGCGGGTCGGCATCCCGCTGCTCATCTCGGCCGCCGTGGCGTCGATCGGCGGGTTCGCCCTGCTCAACCAGGGTCTCCATGAAACGATTGGAAGGGACTGGTACGCCGTTGCGGATGAGCGCAGGGAGCCGGCTTATGCCGACTTCCTGGCATATGCCCTCACGAAGATCCTGGGCATCATGGACGTCCTGGACCTGTTCCGGTCGCACCATGTCATGGGGGCCGCGTTCGTACGCGAGGCGGCATGGCCGGCGTCGTCGCTCCTGGCCGGGTTCAAGGTCTTTTTCACGGTGGTGCTGCTCCATCAGATCTTCGCCTCGATGCGGCAGGGGAGGTTGCTGGCCGAGACGATCACCGATTTCTGGAGCCCTCACGAGCCGATCCACGAGCGGGCTCGCCACGCGCTGCCCGTCTACGGAATCCTGGCGATCCGCCCGTTGCTGGGCTCGATGCGAGAGGTTCCGTCGCTGACCCGGGAGCAGCGGGACCAGCTACCGCTGATCCTGGAGACCATCGGCCCCTCGATCATCCCGGCCCTGATCCGTCATCTTCACGACCCGCACGAGCACGTGCGGGCGGTCGTCGCGGTCGCGCTGGGGCACCTCCGGGCCGTGGAGTCGGTGCCCTTGCTGGCCGCACTCGTCCGCGACCCCAGCGAGGTCGTGCGGCGGGGCGCGGCCGAGGCGATGGGGAACCTTGCGAGCCCCGGACCGGTGTCCTCCCGCGCCTGGGCCGGTCCCGGCCGCGGCGGGAGGGTTCGAGCGATCGCCTGGTATTCGGCGTGGAGGAGGCGTGGCGCGGTGATCCCGCGCCGCGACCCGATCGAGCTGGCCGTGTCGGCACTCGAGACCGTCCTGGCCGACGATTCGGCCGCCGTGCGGATCCAGGCGGTCGAGGCGCTGGGCCGGATCGGATTGCCGGCGGCCGCCACGGCCGGTCGGCTGATCGGCATGTTGAAGGAGCCCGACGAGACCGTTCGTTGCGAGGTTGCCCGGGCGCTCGGCCAGGTCGGAGGAGATGCGGAGACGACCGTGGCCGCGCTGGTCGGGCTGCTGGATGACGCAAGTGCTCCGGTCAAGGAATCGGCGGCGCGGGCGCTCGGGGCCATGGAGGCGGCGGCGGCCCCGGCGATCCCGGCGCTCGTCGCGCTCCTGCTGGATGGTCAGGAGTCGGTGCGCATTGCGGCGGCCGATGCCATCGCCCGGGTCGGGCCGCTGGACCGGGCCGCCACCGACGCTCTGGTCGAGGGGCTGGCCAGCCCGGACAACATCGTGCGCGCCCACACGGCCGAGGCCCTCGGTACCATTGGCGCGGCGGCGGAGGACACCGCGCCGGCCCTGGTCGCGGCGATGTCCGACGCCAACGACCGGGTGCGATCCCGGGCGGTCGAGGCGCTGGGAAGGATCGGCGAGTCCGCCGCGGCCGCGGCCGTCCCCGGCCTGATGCGGGCCCTGCGGGATCTGGACAACGGCATCTGCGCCCTGGCGGCCGAGGCGCTGGGGCAGATGGGGGAGTCGGCCGACGGGGCCATTCCCGCCCTGGTGCGTTCCCTGGGGCACATCAGCCCGGAGGTGCGCCGCAGCGCCGCCGAGGCGCTGGGCAAGATGGGCACGGCCGCAGCCGCCGCACGATCGGCACTCGAAACAGCCGCTTCCGACGAGGATGGAGGAGTACGCAGCCAGGCCATCCGGGCCCTGGGGGCCCTTGGAGACCCGACGCCGACCTCGACCGAACGGATCCTGGCGTGGTTCCGGGATCCCGATCCCATGGTGCGGGCCGCCGCCGTCGAGTCCAGCGGCCGATCGAGCGAGCCGGGTGAAGCCATCGCGGGCGCCCTGGTGCTCCTGCTCGATGATCCGAATGACCGGGTCAAGGTCGAGGTCACGAAGGTGCTGCCTGGCCTGACCGGAGCCACGCCGGCGGTGATTGACGGCCTGTGCCGCCGGCTGCTCGAGGACGACAGCGACTGGGTCCAGGACTGCGCCGCGATGGCCCTGGGCAAGCTCGGTCCCCCGGCGTCGCCCGCGGGCGGCGCGTTGCTTCAGGCCGCGCGCAACGGGGTCGTGGGCGTGCGCGAGCAGGCCATGCGCGCGATTGCCAGAATCCAGCCGCCGGAGACGGCGGAAGCCCTCGCCGCCGGCCTGGAGGACGCCTGCGGCGACGTCCGGCTGGTCGCGTCGGCGGGCTGGATGAATGCGACGTCGATACCCGATGAGGCCGTCGGCGCGCTGGTCGAGGCCCTGGGTGATCCTGATGTCCAGGTCCGAGCGAACTGCGCGAACGCCCTGGCGCGGCTCGACGCCATACCCGACGCGGCCGTCCACCGCCTCATCGAGTGCGCGGCCGATGCCAACGATGGACTGCGGATGAACGCCGCGATGGCGCTGCGGCTGGCTCCGACCGTCGCGGTCCTCGACGTGATGCGAGCCCTGGTCTCCGACACGAACTCGCGAGTGCGGCTGATCGCGGCGGGCGCCTTGCTCGCCGTGGAATCGGACCACGGCGACGCGGGTCTCGTCCTGATGGAGGCCCTGGAAGACCCGGCCCCGCGGGTCCGGGCGGCGGCGGTGGAGCTGCTCGCATCCCTCGATGCCCGAGGCGCGGCGATCATCGAAGGCTCGAGGGAACGCGGCGGACCTCTCGAGGCGCCCGCGATGAAGCCAGGCTCCGGAACGCCCCTTGCCACGCCCGTGCCTCAGGGAACCTGATGGGATGCGGCGCACGGGAGTGTGCTCGACGCTCGCGGGACCGCGACCCCGGGGGGTTCGCTGGCCTCGTCATGGGCATTCACGGCCGTTCGTCGACCTCGCCCACCATCCGGCCGAAGCTCGCGTCGGAGACGTGCGGGGCGAGGTCGGACCATGCAATGATACCCTGGAGCAGGCCCGCGGCATCGACCACCAGCAGGCGATGAACGCCATGCTGACCGAAGAGCGCCGCGACCTCCTCAAGGAACGCGTCCGGCGCGATCGAGATGACATCCTTGCTCATGAACTCGGCCACGGGCCGATTCCCCAGGTCGGGGTTGTCGGCGACGGCCAGGGCCACGTCGCGGTCGGTCAGGATGCCGATCGGCCGGCCGGCGTCGATGACCGGCACGGCGCCGCAATTGACGTCCTGGAAGAGCACGCTGGCCTCCAGAACCGTGCTGTGCGCGGAGCAGGTGCGCGGGCGAGTCGTCATCACATCCGCGGCCGTCAGGGGCGATCGAGTGGAATCCGCCATCGTCAAGGCTCCGAGAATCGAGACAGGGTGTGCTCGGTGGATCGGACGTGAAGTGGGCTACCGCATCGCCATCGGACCGGGGGCGCAGGCGCGGCATGAGCCCAGGCCGCCGCAATCGCCACTGGGACCGGCTGCCGCCTCGCGCGGCCCGAGTCGGGCGACAGCTAGGGTCGATCGGATCAACCCCTCCCGCCGAACGGAACGATGGGCTGGACCGCCAGCTTCCTCGCCGCATAGGGATAGGTGAGGACGTGGTCGAGATAATGGAGGAATACCGAGGTGATCGGGGTGGTGGAACGATAGCGAACACTGCGCCGGGCCGATGGATCACGGGACGCCGCCGAATCGAGCGCCTGATCCGACCTGACCCAGGAGACATTACAAATGTTGATCTCCTGCGGTGGGTCCTCGGGGAAATCGGTCGAGAGGACACCCAGCTCGGCCGCACCTCCCGGCGAGTGACTGCTGTCGATCAGCGTAACCTGGAACGGATAGGCGTTCATGAAGACTCCGTGGGTCCTTGGTTCAATCGCATGTTCATGAGTGAGTCCGTACGACCACGGCACCCCGTGTCGCCTGCACGATGCCATGCCGGCCCTCGGTGCCGATCCGGTCGGGGCGAAGGGCGATTGGTTCGCGACGGAAGGGGGCGGGCTCCCTCGGTCCCACACAGGGGGGTCCCAGGAAGCGACCTGCACTCCACGACCGCGACCAGCGCGAGCCGCACGGCCTCGGCCCACGCATCCCTCCGCTCGGGTCGGTCCCCCCGGACCGTGACCTCGCCGTGGACCCCAACGACGGACCAGTGCCCATCGTCGCGGGCTCCGAGATTCGGAGCATATTCGCGGAACCCCCACCCCCGTCGCCAGAGCCGCGAGAGCGGCCCGTCGAAGTCGATCCGTCCGGCCTCATGTCGCCACATCACCCACCTCCTCTCCACGATCATCCTAGCACGATCGACCACGGCAATCAATAGATTGTGGATATTTGGAATCTCTTTAATTGTTATCGGCTCCGCGCGGACCGCGGCGGGCGCGAACGAACGACGAGGGCCGGGGATCGGCGACGGTCGGATGGCGAGGACTCCTCACGTCGCCGTCGTCGGTGCCGTCGGGATGGCGTCGATGAGGGCCTGGATCACGTCGCGGAGCTGTTCGGCGACGCCATGGCGGATCGCCTGCGCGTCCTGGAGATAGGGCGCCGCGAACCTTGCCAGGTCGATCGGCTCGCCGATGCGCAGGAACACGTCCCGCTTCGCCAGTTGGCGGGGCCGCTTGATCCCGTAGACCTCGCGTTCCAGCTTGAGGACCGTCTCCGCCAGCCGCTCCTGCGACGGGTCGAGATCCAGGTAATGAGGCTGCCAGCTCCCCATCTGGGCGACCCGCTTCAGCCCCGCCAGGTCGACGCGGAATGCCGCGCGGCGCTCGGCGCTGAATTGCCGCCCCTGTCTCAAAAGGCCCCGCAGATACGAACTGAGCCGCCACGTACGATCCATCGTCCGGGACCGCGAATCGGAGGCCGGGCTGGTATATTGCTCCTCCGCCCGCGCGAGGACCTGCTGCCGCACCTGTTGCACGCGCTCGCTCAACTCGGCGATGCGATCCGGGTCGGGCTCCAGATGATGGGTCATCTCCTGGCGATGCAGGAGCTCGGCCATGATGAGGCCCAACCTTCGCGGGAGCGAGTCGCCGTGAATGCGACGGAAGAGATGTTGTTCCATCAGGCGGATCCGTCGCTCCAGGATCGGCTCGATGGGCCGTCGGTAGCGGTACTTGATGGCCATTGGGACCAGGTAGGCGGTCCAGTCCGGGCGCGTCCGGAGCGACTCGACGACGGCCTGCATCCCGATATCGACGACCCCGCTCTTGAACGGCTGCACCAGGTCGTTCAGGTAATAGATCTCCCCTTCCGGGAAGACGACGAGTACCTCCTGGCCGCGTTTCACCGCGTCGATGGCGTAGCGTTTCGCCTGCTCGTTCCGACCGCCCCGTTCCACGGAGAAGGCGCCGAGACGCCGGAGCCACCAGCCGGCGCTGCCGAAGCCCTCGTCGAACGCCTCGCTGTTCATCATGTAGAGGAAACGCCGGCCACACCGGCGCGAGAGCTCGATGCAGGCCCTCATGTCCACCTCGTCGGCGTGGTTGGAGACCAGGATGGTCCCCATCCCCGGCGGGAGATCGCGCAGGATCTGGAGGTCGCGCGGTTCCAGGTGCAGCCGATTGCGCCAGGCCAGGTCGAGCCTGTTGAGGATCTGTGCCGCCCAGATGACCAATCCTGGCGGCCTGGCCGACCGGAAACGGGGGCTTTCAGACATAACCTTGTTCTCTGCCGGCGCGATGCCGGAGACTTACTTCTTCCTCGTCTCGCGAAAGGAGACCGGCTCGGACAGGGTGAACGCGACGATTTCTTCGCCGGTGGCGGTGCTGATGTCGTGGTGGAGGCTCACGACCCTGCTGGCGGTGATGTCCTGGACCATCGCCTCCAGCAACGGCCGTGCCGTCTCGAGGAGATGGGTCCGGACCTGCTTGAGCAGGTCCCTCCCCTTCTCGGCCGGGAGCGACCGGACCAGGTGCTGTTCGGCGGCGGTCAGGACGCCCTGGAGGCGGACGACGAGGAGATCGCCGATCAGGTGCGCGCGGATGTCCTTGGGTCCCCGGCCCATGTATTCCTGCTCGAAGCGCGTGATGCCTTCGCAGATCGCGGCTTCGATCTCCCCCTGCGATTTCATGGTGACTTCTCCCGCCGTTCCCCGTTCGCGTGGCCGTTGCGGAAGATCGTCTCGATCAGTCGCCCAGGCTCGGGTCGCCGATTCACAGATTAGCTTACGACCAAGACAAAAGAAAACGGAAAATTTTTCACTTGCTTCTTCGGGCTAGCCAAGAACATGATCGAGAGTTGCCAACCGAGCCGGTGCGGGCCGGCGGGCGGCCCCGAGAAAACCTGAGTCAAGGTGGTCGGACGACGAGAGAAAGGGCAACACGGCCGGGCCGTGGGGCTCGTTTCCGAGTAAGCCGACGTTGTCGAATGCCCCCCGGGCGTTCCACGACGTCGGCTTCTTTGTTGATGGCGGCGCGGGCCGGCCGGTTGCAAGCGATGGGGATGATCATGATGCTCGAGACCAATGCGACAATGGCCCAGCAGATCGCGGACGCGGCCATCCGTTTCGAAGAGCGACGAACCGGCCACTCGCCCGATTCGGCGACGGTGGTCCTGAGCGGGGACACGCTGGTCGTCACGCTCCAGGGAGCCCTGTCACCGGCCGAGAAGGCCCTGGCCACGACCCCGGCGGGGGCCGCCCAGGTGCAGGAGTTTCATCGCCAGTTGTTCGCCACCTCCTCCGTGTCGCTGCGGCAGGAGATCCGGCGGATCACCGGAGTGGATGTGCGCGAGGCGACCGCGGAGGTCGAACCGACGACCGGCACCGTGGTCCATGTGTTTACAAGTGGCACGATGGTCCAGGTGTTCCTGCTGGCTCGGGGCGTCCCCGCGGAGACCTGGGATGGGAGTCGAACCGCCGATCCATCATGAGCGCGGGGGTGCCAGCGCCCGGGCGACCGCCTGCCGGATCGCGTCGCCCTTCAGGTCCTTCGCCAGGATCCGCCCATCGGGGCCGATCAGGAACACGGCGGCCGGATAGCGCACGCCGAAGGCCGACGCGATCGCGTTGGGATGGTCGCCGCTGCCGAGATAACGCTGCTCCCAGTCCAGGCCGTGCCGCGCGACGTAGCGCCGCATCGTGTCGGGATCGACATCCTCGTTCAGGCCGATGATGACGAGCCTCGGGTCGCGGCCGAAGGCGGCGTGCGTCGCCTTCAGGTGGGGAAGGCAGGCCCTTGTCCCATCGTGGTACGTCGCCCAGAAGGCCAATAGCACGACCTTGCCCCGCAGCGCGTCCAGGTCGAGCGGGCGGCCATCGGCCGCCTTCCAGGTGACCGTCGGCACGCGGTCGCCGACGTTCAGCTCGCGGTGGGTGAAGACGTCGAGCGGGACGGCCCCGAGATCCAGCGGTTCGTCGCTCCGGCCGCCGGGCGTCTCGGGGACGACCACCTCGGCACGGGCGAACGCCCGGCGGTCCCCGCGACCCCCCGCGGTCCGCTCCTCGAACGGCAGGGTCAGCGTGTAACGCCCGGCCGGCACGTCGTCGATCCGGAACGTCCCATCCGGGCGGACGAGGACCGCGTACTCCCGCTCGCTGTTATCGAGATAGGCGCGGCCCTCGGGCGTCTTCTTGAATGCGTCCCACCAGGCCATCTTCTGCTCCAGGTTGAAGTCGGGGTAGGCGTCGGGGGTCGGCTCCTTGATGCGGCCGGTCGCCAGGTGGCCGCCGTGCATGAGGAAGAAGTCAGCCAGCTTGACCCCCTCGGGCACGGCGAGCCGCCCCACGACCGGTCGGCCCGTGCCGCCAACCTGGACCTTCACCGTCGCGCCCGGCCGAACGTCCACACTGATCGGGTGCGAGGCCGTCCAGCCGTGGTGGTCCGCGTCGTCGATCCAGCGATACACAGTCATCCGGCCCGGCGTCACGCGGTCGAAGACGAACCGGCCCGAACTGTCGGCGACGGCGTCGTAATCGACCCGGCCGTGGAACGGCGCGACGGCCGCCCACGCAGCCGCCTTCTGCCCGGCCGCCGGCTTCTTGCCGATCCTCAGGATTCCCTCGATCCGGCCCCACGGCTGGAGCGTGATCTCGGTCGACCGGGCGACCTCCTCGGGGGACTTCACGGCGAACCCGGCGGCGTCGTGCGCGGCGACGATCGCCACGGCCTTCGCCTGCGGTTGGAAGCGGAATTTCCCCTCGGCATCGGTCTTCGTGTGCAGCGCCTCGCCGACGACCCGATCGGCGACCAGCCGGCCGTTCTGGATCCGGGCGTCGTTGTCGACGTTGCTCAGCGCGACGTCGGCGCCGGCGACCACGCGGCCGTCGGGACCGCGGACGATTCCGGTCAGCGGCTCGGCCCGGACCAGGCGGAAGTCGTGCGCGACGTCCTCATCAGTATCGAGGAACCCGAGGAACTCGCCCGGCAGGTAGCCGTCGGCCTCGATCCGGATCGAGCGGCGGAAGCCCTGGTCGGGGAACGGGCCGTCGGGGATGTCGTACCGGCCGCCGGTGAAGCTCCGGTTGTTCGGGGTGCCTTGCAGCCACTGGGGCCGCTCGCCGGGAAGCCTGGGGCCCCAGCCGATCACCAGCCGGAACCGGTCAATCGGCCGGCCGGTCGCGGCGTCGTTGACATTCCCGTGCAGGTGCTGCGGGCGGTGCAAGACGATCGTGGCATCCCCGGAGCCGGGCGGGAATTGCCGGCCCAGGGCCTGGCGATAGGGCACCTTGTAGGCGTCGAGGAAGACGGTGCCGGAGGCCGGGGCGTCGAACCAGGTGAAGCGGCCGTCGGCGTCGGTCGTGGTCTCCCAGTCGAATGCCCCGTTGTCGAAGCCGTCGGTGGACCCGACGGCCGCACCCGGCACCGGCCGGCCCTGGGCGTCGACCACCCGCCCGCGCAACGGCTTGCGAGGCTCCATCCGGATAACCAGCGACGGGGTATCCACCGCGACCGAGAACGGTTTGCGCAGGTCCATCCTGGCGACCTGCGGTAGGGCATCCGGAGTGACGGTGATTCGCCGCATCGCCGAGGCGAGTCCGTCGGCCTGGACGGTCAGGATCACCTCGGGCCGATCCGGCGGGACGAAGCGGCGGGTGCGGAATCGACCCTGCGCGTCGGTTCTGAGCCGCACGGACGAGACGGGAATGCCCTGGCTCGTCGCCACGATCGACGCGCCGGCGACCGGCCGGCCGGTCGGGCTGATCACCGTGCCGGAGAACCAACGGCCGGGCCTCAGCACCTGGACGCTCGACCCCTTGCGGGCCTCGGCCGCCGTCAACGTCCATTTGGCTGCGAAGCAGTCGGAATGCGAGACCTCCAGGCTGACCTGGTTGTCGGGTCCGGCCGTCGCAGGTAGAGCATCGGACCGCCAGCGGCCCTCGGCGTCGGTCAGCGCGCCGGCGATCTCGTCGCCCATGCTCGCGTATGACGCCGGCCGGCCCGGGCCCGGTCCGACCAGCCGGGGGAGCACTCGCGCCCCAGCGATCGGCCGCCCTTGCTCGTCGCGGATGATGCCGCCGATCGTGGTCCCGCGCGGCAGGGCCAGGGTGTACGCCTCGGGGACGCTCGACCCGCCCCACCGCAGCTCGATCGGCACGAAGCCTGGATGCGCGACGACCACGAGGAGGAAATAGGTCGTCTCGCCCGACAGTTTGATCGGGAACCGCCCCTCGTCGTCGGTGTTGCCGCGCTCGATGTGCGCCCGCCCTCGGGTAACGCGAACCCAGACCGACGCACCGGCCAGGGGCGAACGATCGTCGCCGTCGACGACCTGGAGCTGAAGCGTGCGATCCGCCCGCGGCGCCGGCGGTTGCTGCGGCGGTTCCGACACGGCGGCCGGTGCGTACGCGGCCGGTTCGGGGCCCGGCGGTCCGGCGTCGAATCGCCCGCGCGCCGCGATCCCGGCGCCCAGCACGGCCGTGGCGAGCACGATCACCCCGGCGATCCTCCGGCCGGCGGACAGGATCAAAGCCCTCGAAGCGTGGGCGGCCAGCGCCGCGGCCGCGGCCGGGGCGGCGCCGGCGCCGAGGGTCGCCGCGCGGACTGCGGCGTCGGCCAGAGCGTCGGGGACCGACGCGCGGGCGCCCTCGGCCAGGGTCGCGGTGAGAACCGCCGGCGCCAGGCCGCGGCGGGAGAGTCGCGTTCGCAGCCGCGTCCGGCCCCGCGCCAGGCGGCTCTGGAGGGTTCCGATCGGACAATCCAGCCGGCGCGCGGCGTCGACGTAGGATCGACCCTCCAGGTCGCAGAGGATCACCGCCTCGCGGTAGCGCAACGGCAGCCGGGCGACCTCCTCGTCGATCGCCTCGAGTACGTCGTCTCCCTCGGCCCGGGCGGCTGCGGGTCGCATCTCGGGAACCCCCGCGATCGCGGCCGACCCCACAGGGTCCCGATGCGCCCGCCGCCGCGACGCCTCGGCCCGAGCCCGCAGCGACACCCGACGCGCCACGCCGTGCAGCCACGGGCCCAATCGCCCGGGGTCGCGGATTGAGGCGGCCCGGCGGACGAGGACCAGGAACGTCGCCTGGAACGCGTCCTCGACGTCGTGCTCGTCGCGAAGGGTTCGGCGACAGACGGCCAGCACCATCGGGCCGTGCAGCGCCACCAGCGCGGCGAACGCCGCCTCGTCGCGAGCGGCCGCGAACCGCTCGAGCAGCTTCCCCTCGTCCAGGCCCGCCACCGGGCCGGCGCAAAAGAGCTGCCCGATCGACCGCATCACCGCAAGTTGTTGCCCGGCCATCCCTCAGCCTCCACGGCCCTTCACCCCGCCCCAGCTTACACCCACATACTGCCGCGATACCCGCCCCATGTTCCCGCTTTCTCCCGCCTCACGCTCGAAGGCGGAATCCCGACCGAATTCTGAAGACCGGACGCCGGAGACTGAAGACGAAGACGAGAGACTGAAAACCGAAAACGGAAGGCCGCGCCGTGTTGCTCCGCCGCGACGGACTCCCGCCACACATGGCATTCTGTCCAGAGGGGTTGAACTCCGGCGGCGGCGGACGGATGATGGAACAATTCGCACGGACGCCGGCTCGGGCCGCGGTCGGTCGCGGCGCGGCATGACGGATCCCGGATCCGGATCGGCCCTTCGGATGGGATGGTGCACGCCCATGAACGCTCGAAAACTCCTCGCGATGACGGCGCTCCTTGCGTTCGCGTCGGCGTCGGCCTCGACCGCGATGGCCCAGGCCCAGTCGCCGACCACGCGGAGTTCGAAGCCGGTCCGGTCCCGGTCCGCGCCGGCAACATCGACGGCGACGGAAAGGTCGGCGATGCCCCGGTCGTTGTCAGCCCGGGGGACGTACTGGTCATCCCGGCGAATTCCTCCGGCGCCGTCGCCGTTCGGAACGAGATCGAGCTCCCATAGCGGCCGGACGTTGCGGCGCATCCCGCCGCCGCCGCCGATCCCGTCGCATGTCTCGGGCACCTCGGGCGGCCGGTCGGCGTCCACCGGCAGCCGGCACAACCTCGCGGCGGTGGGCATCGACGAGACCGGCCGGCAGGACATGTCGGGCCGGCCGATCGGGTTCTATCCCGCGGTGCACGGCACCGGAAAGCTAGGGGGCCAGACGTCAGCCATGAAGACGTCCACCTCCACGCCGCCCCCGCAGAACGCCCAGCAGAACCCGTTCTTCGTGGACCCGATCCAGAAGCCGCAGACGGGGCGCTGAGATCGCCCGGGTCCGGATCTGGTCGAGGCCGGTTCGGTCCGAAATCGATACCATTCGACGAGATTCAACTCAGCCCGAGTTGTGGTACTCACCTCGTCATGTTCGAACAGCAATCCCCAGCGCGAGGGCCAGCAGGCCCCCGCTCCGGGGATTCTCGACAGTTCTCGCCGAACACCACCGGGATCGGGCGTGGGCCCGCTCGGGCTTCTCGACGAACATGGCCAGGGGCCAGCAGGTATTCGGCCTGATCCTCGGTCCGCGCCGGCCCGAGGTCGCTGAGCCGGTCGAGCATCACGACCGCCCGCCGGTACTCGGCCTTGAGGTGGATGATCCGCATCGGGCGCTCGCGGACGAGGTCCAGGTAGGACTCAGCCGCCGTGTCGCACCCCTTACCCTTGCCCCGGCGTCGCTTGCCGGACCTCGTCGCCTGCTCATCGCGTCGTCGTGCGAGACCGCCTCTCTCGACGGGGCGGGTCCCGACGCCGTCATTCGCCCGTGTCCTACTCTCGATGCGTCAGAACTCGCCGGATCAAGACGACCTCGTCCCGGATGAAGACCTCGACGATCAGGCGACACCTGTTGCCACGATCGTACTCACGCGAGCTGATCACCCGGAGAGATCAATCGGTCCCGGGGGCGACCTCGACGCCCCGTGCGTGCTCTCTCCCCGTGTCACCGGGCGCTTCAAAACCAGCCACTCGTGGGCGCTTCAAAACCAGCCACCATTCTCACGGGTTTCAGACACGTTGGTTGATCGTAGCTGACTCGGCCGACTGTTCATAGCCACAGGCGATTTACGGCCTACTTT
>DAIDHB010000452.1 GCA_027452145.1 Planctomycetales bacterium | reverse complement strand
CGGACGGCCCGGTCCGTCCGCCCGCCCGTCCGTCCGTCCGTCCGTCCGTTTCAAGCTAAGAGCCTGACCTACAAATCCGACCGATCCGCCCGAAGTAGGTCAGCCTCTCAGGCTGACGCGGGCCGGTCCGATCCGGTCCGTCCCCCGCCCGGTCGGGGGACAGAATGGTCTTCCGCATGACCACAACGGGATCCGCTCAGCGCCGGGGAATGATGCGCCCGAGCAGGAAGAACTTCCGGTCGGGATACCAGAGGACCGCCCTGCCCTGCCGCACGGTGAAACTCGAGTAGAGGGCCAGGTCGGTGCGACCCGGCGTGCCCGGCTTGCCGAGGCCGACGCCGTCGTGGTCCATGAAGAAGACAGGCTCGTCGAACCAGACCGGCTGCGTCGCGCCCGCCTGGTATCGGCCCCGGACCAGGTACACGGGGCGGCGGTTATGACCGGTGTCGGCCGGGCCGTAGCCCTGGTAATGGCCGTCGTGGTTGTGGATGAACAGGACGTAGTTCCCGCTGCCCGCCGTGTTACCGCCGACGTCGTAGATCGGGCACGGGGAAAGCGGGTGCCGGAGCGGCTCGCCTCCGTCGCGCCGCAGGAGCCGGCGCGGAGCGGTCCACGTCTCGCCCGCGTCGGTGCTGAGCGACCAGAACGGGCTTCCGCTCGACGTGCGCATCACGCAGAATAGCCGAGCGTCCGGGAGCTTCACGATCGACGGCTCCTGGCACGAGCTCACCTCGGGATGGCCGGGGAACGGGACCGCCAGCGCCGAATCGTTCGCCGCGAACCATCGGATCGCCAGGTCTTTTGGCTCCGGATCCTCGTCCAGGTTCTCGAACCGCATGAACTCCACGCGCGAGTCGTACGACCGCCAGTCGCGGACCGGGTTCTTGCGGACCGCCAGGCTCGTCCAGCGCGTGAAGCCGGCCAGGTACTTGCCGCCCTCGCCGAGCCTGAGGGGCTTCTGCCAGCAGAGCATGTTGGGCGGGTAGCTGGGGTCCGGGTTGTCGTGGATGCTCCGCGCCACGGGCACCCGCTGCGGCCTCGTCCAGGTGCGGCCCTTGTCGACGCTGGAAATACCGTCGAGCCATCCGGTGTGATGGTAGAACGTGTCGAACTTGCCGATGTGCTGGCTATACAGCACGTAGATGCGTCCCGACTTGCTGACCATGGGATAGGCCCAGCTCGCGATGGGGCCCTCGCCGGGCTTCCGGGGTCCGGCGAGGATTCGGGGCCGGGACCAGGTGACGCCCTCGTCCTGGCTGGTCGCGAACGCGATGTGCTGATCGGGCTGGGTCTCGGCCGAGCTCTGGGTCCAGACAGCCATCAGCGAGCCGTCCGGGCCGTCGAAGACGAGGAAGTGCTCGTTGCCCGTGTCGCTGACGGTCGTGTCGGTGACGCTGGGGACGAATGCGACGAAGTCGGGTCGGGTGGCCCGCAACTGCCCCGGGATGCGCGCCTTCAGCTCGGCGGCCGACGCGATCCGACCGCCGGCGGCGGCTGTGGCCCGATCCGGCCGCTGGGCGACCGCCGGCCCCATCAGCACCGCCGACAGCAACAGCAACCAGCCGGCCATCGAACCGGCGACGAAGTGTTTCCCCACGGGTCGGCCTCCCCCCGAATGCGGACGATGTCCCTGCCATGCGCCGAGGTCATGATAGACCCCGGCGCGCGGCATTCCCATGACCTGGTGGGGCCCACAGGTGGTTGCCGGACGCCAACGGGCTCTGGAATCGAAGCCGACCCGGCGGCCGAGATCTCGGAACGCCTCGAAGAGCGTCCTTATCCGCCGCCCCTTCCGCCCCTTCCGCCCCGCCTGTCCGAGCCCCGCCCGCGGCCGGCCCGAGACCCGGCGAACCTCATCCGCCCGGCGGGGCGGGTCTGGACCGCGCGAGTCGGGGCTGATGCAGCCGCAGAGGAGACCGCGCAGGTCGTTCCGACGACGGCAAAAAGTAGGTCAGGCTCTCAGCCTGACGCCGCTCCGTTCCGATCGGACGCGCTGGGGAGGAGAAACGAACGGCCTCCGCCTTTCGGGCACGCCCGGTCGTCCTCAGTCCTCCGGCTCGTCGGCTTCATCATCGCCGTCGCCGTCGCCGTCGCCGTCGCCATCGCCGAGACCGGCGCCGAATTCCTCCGCCAGGATGCCGGCGATCTGCCGGGCCCCGTGCAGCACGCGCAGCACCTCGATGCCGTCGGGGAGGGGCCGGTAGAAGACGAGGAACTTGCGATGACGCGCGATGGGGAAATGGCGGAGGCCCGCGTGGAGCGGCTCGTCCGGCTCGTAGCGGGTACCCAGGCCGGGCATGCCCGCCAGCATCGCGAGGGTGGATTCCGCCGCGCGCAAAAAGCGGATCGCTCGCTCCGGACCGCTCTGCTCCTGGATAAACGCGGCGGCCTCGTAGAGGTCCAGCCAGGCGCGCGGGCGTTTGATGATCCGGCCGCTCACGTCCGTTGTTCCGCCCCGGCCCGGCGGTGCCGCTCCCAGACGTTGCGCTCCAGCTCGTCCCAGTCGTCGCGCGTCATGGGAGTGGCCGGGCCGCTCTCCATCGCCTCGCGGAGCCTGGCTTCCAGGTCCTGCCTGGCCCGGCGCTTCTGGGCCTCGCGGATCAGCGCGCGCAGATACTCGCTGGCCGACGCATAGCCTTCCTGGGCCATCTGAGCCTCGACGAAGGCCTTCATCTCCTCGGGCACGGAAATATTCATGGTCGTCATCAGGATGCCCTCTTTTCCGACCATCCTACCGGCCATGGCAGTTTTTGCCAAGACCTGATCGAGGTGGTGATTTCGGCCGGGTTTGCGACACCCGTTCGGCCATGCGCTCGACAGGAGCGAATGGCCGCCTGACGCCGGTCCGATCCGACCCTCCCTGTCCGATCCGACCCGACCCCACCGGCCTGGCCCGCCCGGTCCGGCCCGACCAATCAGGCGACCGGGCCAAGACGCCGCCGGTGCAGGCGGACGGACCGGATCGGTCTGAGCGGACGGAGCGGGGAAGGGAAACCAGGCGCAACCCTTCCCGGGGTCAAGGCGGAGCCAAAGGAGTCGGCAAACTCGCCGACTCGAGCGGATTGCCCCAACTGGAACCTTCAAATAACATCGGAAGAGCCCCAGGCCGCTCCCCGATGACTGCCCTGGTCGGCTTGCTCCATCCGGTTCCCGAAACGAGGAGAACGATGGGTTGGATCATTACCGAGCCGGGCCTTCACCGGAAGCAACTCCGACAGCTCCTGAGGACCACAAGCGGGCCGGTGCGGATCGCGACGGCCTACCTGACTGAGACCAGCTTGCTCGCCGATCTCGCGGGCCGGAATGTACGGCTGATGACAGGACTGTCGGCTCTGGACGTCGTTACGGGAGCGACGTCGCTCGACGCCCTGGAAGCAATCCTCGACTTGGGGGCGGAATGCCGCACCCTGTCCGGCGAGCCAAGGTTCCACGCGAAGGTCTACATGATTGGTTCGAAGCATGCGGTTGTCTCGTCCGCTAACTTCACGGCTCGTGCGTTGGACTCGAACGTCGAAGTGGGAATCGCGGTGACCGGAAGTGATGCCGAGGAACTGGCCGATTGGTTCGAGTCCGTCTGGGTCACCGCAGATCCGATCGATCGGGCCCGAATCTCTGTCTTGCGGCGGCAGACGACCGATCTGCGCAAGCGCTACCAGGAATTCCGTCGCGAATGCAGCCTTATCGGCCTGGAGGGCGAACACACCAAGCAAGAGCCTGCGTCCCAAAGGGCCCGAACCACGCGGGATCCGCGATTCTTCGTCTGCAACTCCAACCGGAAGAAACTCGGTCTGAAGGGCGAGAAGCTCATGAAATCGAGTCGAAGCGCACTTGCATGGGAGTACTTCGACCATATGAGTGACATGGAGTCTGTAAAGGCTGGGGACATAATATTATTATATGGAAACGGCACCGGAATTATCGCCGTCGGCAAGGTACTCCGACAATGCGAGATTCTTGCCCTGGACGACGCCCGGCGAGTCTCAGACGCCTTTGACACCCGGGAGTGGCGTATCCCGGTCGAATGGATGCGGTGGGTCTCTGATAACGAAGCATGCCCGTGGAAGGGCGTTCTGCCGCCGACGTTCCATAATGTGTCGAGCGACGCCTGGACAGAGCGTCGCAACATGGTCGCCCGGCACTTCTTCGATGGCACATGGGACGCAATTGAAGAAGGCTGAGTGAGAGTCGAGAACGGAGTGAGAAGACTCGAACGACCTTCGCCCCTTCCCCAGACACGCGAAGGCGGGCGATGGGCAACATGTCCGCAACGGCGGTAATGACAACCGAGAGACGGAATGGCTCAGGTGACGACGACGATCTGGTCCCCGGGGCACCTCCGAAGAGCTGCCAGATTCCCAGGATCTGACAATCACCGGCCTGCTCGAACCGATCGAAGAAGGCTCGCCACTGCCTCTCGAAGACGAACGGCGACGTCATCGTGGACATCGGAACCGACCGGCGCGTCGGCCGGATCGGAGCATCCGGCCGTTGACCGGATTCAGAGGGCCGGCAAGCCGGAAGTCGGCGGCCTCGGTACCGATCCGGGCTTCATTCAATGGAGACGTCCCGCCAGGCTTCTTCACGTCGTTTGCGATACGCGTCGGCGACGATCTCGTCCAGCTCGTCGGCGGAGTCCGCCATCGCTCCGATTGAGCCCGGGCCCACGTCCTGGCGTGCCGAAAGCTCCCCTCGAGCGCGGTCGCGGAGGAGCAGCCGGACCGCCGCGGCCACGGCCTCGTCGAGCGAGGTGAAACGCCCGCTCGAGACCTCGGCACGCAACGAGTCCTCCAGATCGCCGGGCAGATGGATCGTCATGTCGTGCAATCTCCTGGGCCTCATCTACTGCGGTCCGGCCGACCCGACCATCCCCCACGCTCCCCCACTATCCCCGCCGTCACCGTGACGGTCCCGGCCGCCGGCCGGGATCCGGCGCACGAGGCATTAGCGCCCGTCAAGCCGTGGCCTCGGTTACTCCCACGCGATCGGTCAGGCGGTGAGGACCCTGGTGTCGGCCTCCCCCTCGCGCCGGGCTGGACGGACCACGATCTCGACATCCCGACCGAGAGCATTCAGGAACCGGAAGAGCCGGTCGAGAGAAAACCCATCGAGCTTTCCCCGCATCAGGGCCGAGACCTTGGGTTGGTCGATTCCGAGGACGGCCGCCGCTCTCGTCTGGGTGAGCTTCCGCTCGGCGATGATGTCGCAGATGCGTTGGACCAGCTCGGCCCTGGCCAGCAATCCCTCGGGATCCTCGAGGCCCAGGTCGGCAAAAACGTTGCCGCTACTCGGCTCGATGTTGACCTGGCCTTCACCGCCGGTCTCCTTCCGCTCTCCTCTTCGCATGGTCTTCCTCCGCTTCCCTGAGCCGCTTCCGGACGATCTCCAGATCGGACCGCGGGGTCTTGATGCCCGTCTTCGACTTCTTCTGGAAGGCGTGCAGGACGTACACGGCCCCGGCGAACCGCACCGTGTAGACGGTGCGGAACGTCTCGCGCTCGTGATCCGAAACGACCTCCAGCACGCCGGCCCCGCCGAAGCCTCTCAGCACCTTGGCATCCAGGTGCTTGCGGCCAAGCTGGGCCTGGAACAGGGCAAAGCCCACGGCCTGGCGGACCGCGAGCGGGAACGCCTTCAGGTCTGTTCGGCTGGACCCGATCCAGAATAGCGGCTTCGGACCCTCGGTCTGACCCATGCTCATGATATGCCAATTCTGGCATAAGCCGGGACCCCTGTCGAGAGGGCCTTCCCAGCGTCGGCGGGGGCCGCGGAAAGGGACCGGAACGGATACCGGCCATGGTCCGACGCCGGTTCAGGCCGGGCCGGCCCGCCCGTCTGTGCCCCGACCGCCGGCAGCCGGGCCGGTGGGTCGGGATCGGATCGGGCGGAGCCGGGACGCAGGCGGTCGCGGAGGGGTCCGCGCAGGTCGTTCCGACCACGACGGCAGAAAGTAGGTCAGGCTCTCAGCCTGACGCCGCTCCGTTCCGTTCCGACCCGTCCGGCCTGCCCGGTCCACCCCCAACCGATCAATCCGCCGTCCAGGCCGCGGCTCGCCGGTCACGTCCGGCGGACCGGATCGGTCCGATCGGACTGGACGGGGAAGCGAAGTGCGAACCATTTCGGGTCTTCGGTCCGGCGGCAGACCGCCAGGACGCTCAATCGTCGGCGGTCTCACCCACGGAAAACGGGGACAGACCACCCAGCCCTGGTCGCCGCGGCGACCATCCTCGTCGATACCACAGGCCGTCAGCCAGTCCCCACTATCCGCCGTCTCCCTCGTCCCGCGCGAGTGCTCGGCGCGCCGGCCGGGCCGCTCACGACGACTTGCCGCCCGCGGGCCGGACGGGAATCTGCACCTCGTTCATCCGGCGCGACACAGGTGTCATCGGGCCGTGGTAACCGAGGCGGCGGGGCGGGCCGTCGGCGACCCACTGGTCCCTGTGCTCGTCGAGCCAGGCGCGGAGCCGGCCGACCAGTTCGTGCATCTGGCGCGGGTTGATCTCGCCCTGCACTCCCAGCGAGACCACGGTGACCGCCGGATGGTCCTCGACCTTCACCTTGCCGACCCCCGGACCGACCTGCCCCTGGTCCGGGTGCTGGTAGAGAAACTCCATCGAGGCCTCGCCCTTCTCGCCGACGTGCTCGACGATCCTCGGCTCGTAGGTCATCACCACCGGCGCGGTCATCTCGACGCCCTTGCCCGTGATGTGGCCAAACAGCGCGAAGAACATCCCCTCGCCACGGGCCATCGAGATCGCCTTCTCGCGGACGATGGCGCTGCGATACTTCGGATAGGTCTTGACCTCGATCACTCCCGGCGCCGTGACCTTCGGCCAGCCGTCGGGCAGCGGCGCGTCGGAATTCGCCGCGGCCGGGGCCACCGCCTTCGTTTTCTCCTCGGCCTTGCGATCCCCGTCCCCGGGCGTGAGCCGGCGCAGCTCGACCCGCCACTGCTCGAAGCCCTGCGTCTCGTAAGCCTTCGGCCGATCGCCCTGGCCCCGGAAGCAGATGATCAGCTTCTCGTCGCCCTCGAACCTGTAGATCCCCGGCGAGGTCTTGCCCACCGCGCCGGCGATGGTGGATTTCTCGGTCTTCAGGTCGATGGCCTTCTCCGGCTTCGCCGTCGGGTCGAGTGTGACCGCGATCGTGTACTCAACCTCCTGAGCCTTGACCTCGAGCCGGGTTCCCTCGAACCTGAAGATCGCCGGGGCACCCGAGAACGAGTCGGTGGCCCAGCTCCCCTGCATCCGCTTCAAATCCCCCTCGACGCCAGCCTGATCCGCACCCGCACCCGCACCCGCCGTCGCAACCGCTGTCGCCGCCCAACCGGTCCCCAGCAGGCCCGCCAGGAACAGGGCCGCGCATCGCATACTCGTCGGCATGACGCCTCCTCGCCCCGCGCCTCGCCCGGGGCCGGACCGACCCGCGCGCCGGATTTAGCCCGGCGGCGCCCGATGTGCTCCCGCCGCACGATCGACGGGGCCGATTTCCTCGCCCGCCAGTACCGTATTCAGCCGGGAAGGGGGTCGGCGAGGGATTCCGTGGCCCCGGGGTGCCGGAAAGGCGACGACCATGGAAAGGCGCCGCAACGGAAATCGGCAACGGTCCGACGCCCCTTTCGGCTGGTGGGGTCGGGTCGAGTCGGGTCGGGCCGGGTTGGACTCGGCGCGGATTCGGGCGCAGGGAGCATAACACCCGGTGACTCACATCGCCGGTTCGCCCGGCCCGCCGGCCACCGGCCCGGGACCAGCCTGGGCGGCCGGGGCGCATGCCGTCGCGGAGTAGCGCGCCGGCCGTTCATTCCGGTGCCGGCGGCTCTGGCCCCAGGGGACCGCCTGGAAAACCGCCGGATCCTGGACTATCCTGAACCGATCGCACGACATCCTCAAATGTCATGCCCGGAAACGCGTCCAGCCTTTCCGGCTCGCCCAGCAGATCGGCGATGCCGTTCAGCAATTGACACATTCCAAGGTGGTATCCTTTTGCGACCCGCTCGCGGAGAGTCCGTTCCGCTGGGTCACGCAGCATGTCCCGCATCTCGAAGGCGAACCAAACGCAACCGTGATCCTGAGCCCAGCGGCGAAAACCCGCTTCTCGATGCGTGCTCGCTACGAATCCCAGCACCGCTGCGACGACCGCCACCGCGAACATCCACCGCCGCGTCGTCATCCGGGGAAGTCGCACGGCCTGGGTCCTCCGCCTGGGTCGGTCGAATCGAGAACGGTCACGACTCCGACCAGCATAGCGGCAATCGGCACCCGGTGAATCCCGGATCGCACCGTATCGCCCAGCGAGGCCGGGCCTCTGTCGGAGGCCCGAAACCGGGACCGACCCGACCCGACCCGACCCGCGGACGCAGTTTGCACCGCCGGCCCCACCCGGCCGGGCGTTGGGTTCTGCTTCCACCGTCCCCCACCGAGACCCTGACCGCCCCGCCCGCCGCGGGCCCAGAACTCGGCGGACCTCGCCCGACCGCCCGACCGACCGCCGGCAGCCGGGCCGGTCCTGGCTGGGCCGGTTCGGGCCGGCGGGTCGACATCGCATTGGCCCGGGCCGGGGCGGTTGCCGTCGCCGAAGGCCTGATGACCCGGCGACTCACGTCGCCGGTTCGCCTGGCCGGGAGATGGTCCGGCGCGGGCGACCACGCAGGTGCGACGGCGCATGACCCGGCGACTCACGTCGCCGGTTCGCCCGATTTCCACAGTTTGAACCTGGCGAACCGTCAACGTCAGTCGCCGGGCTCTGCTTCAAGTCCACCGTCCCGCGGATCGGCCGAGGCCGGGTGATGCGGTTGCAGGTGAGAGCCTGTGTGAGAAGCGTCCATCGAACAAAACCACGGCGACCCGGCTCGACCGGCCCCTCATCCGCCCTTCGGGCACCTTCTCCCCGCCGCGCGGGGAGAAGGGGACGGAGGCGACCACTCCTCGCGACATCCGCCAAGCGGCGTCCGACCGACCTACGGGGCATCTCACACACCCTCTCAGGTCAGAGAGCGCAGAGCACACGCATGGAGTGATCCCACCACTCAATGAATCCGGCCCTCGTTTTTGGCCCACCCTGCCGAATATCTTGAAAAAAAATGACGGACTCCAAGTTGTTTTCCAAAATGGCCTTACGGCGATTTTTGGCCTTTTTTTGAGAGGGGGCCGCGCAGGATTTGCAAAACTGATACATACTGTAGATAGGAGGAGTTGAAATAGGCAGAGAAACCGTAGAGCCCGGGCGAGCTGGGTTCGTCCTGGGCGTTGCGACCTGGAGTCCCGGCATACCATCGGCGTTTCCCCGATCCATGAGCGGGAAGCCCGATTGGATCGGCCTGGATGCGATCGGATCGGCGTCCCGCGGCCTTTCCCTGGGCGTCAGCCGAGTCCACACAATCGCCACAACCTGCACCCCTCTGCATGACTCATCCCGAGAATCGCGTATGGCGTGCAAGATTTCCTAG
>DAIDHB010000451.1 GCA_027452145.1 Planctomycetales bacterium | reverse complement strand
CCCGACCTACTTTCATGCCGGCGTGATAATAGTGGCCGCCCGCGGTCGCGCGCGTCCAAGAAAATGGGAAACTTTTTCCGAGGGGACCGATCCTTCACCGATCGTCGGTCGCAACAGGGCAGGGGGGAGCGCCAGCAGCAGCGGCGGCCGGCGTCACGGAATCGGGGCGAAATGCGATTTCCTCGCGGGCCATGCTCGGCTCCCGCGGCGGCCGGTACTCACGCCAGCCGAACAGCCATCCCGCCAGCCCGTCCGGCGGCAGGCCGGGCCGCACCAGCCGCGTGGGGCGATCCAGGTCGGTCAGGATCTCCTGCGCCGCCAGATACCCGCTGCGCACGGCGCCTTCCATCGTGGCCGGCCACCCGGTGTCGGTCCAGTCGCCGGCCAGGACGAATCCGTCCACCGGAGTCCGCTGCGGCGGCCGCAGGGCCTCGACCCCCGGCCGCACCGCGAACGTCGCGCCGTGCTCGGTCACGACCCGCCAGCGCAACAAGGCCGCCTCGCCCGCCGCCGGCCAGATCGCCCGCAGGTCGTCCAGCACCCGGTCGCGGATCGTCGCGTTGTCCAGGCTGAGTAGCTCATAAGACGCGCTGATGACAACCTGGAGATACTGGCCGCCGCCGTCGACGATACCCTCTCCCGCGGATCGCCCCTGGATGGCCGTGTGGTTGAACACCCACTGGATGAGCCGCCCCGGCGTCACGACGTGGTCGAACGGGCAGACCGGGCGGTCGAACCAGAGATGCACCCCGGTGATCGGCGACGCCGCCATCG
The DNA here is from genome assembly GCA_027452145.1 of Planctomycetales bacterium. Taxonomy (GTDB): domain Bacteria; phylum Planctomycetota; class Planctomycetia; order Isosphaerales; family Isosphaeraceae; genus JAKAUH01. Next base: position 13,482 of record DAIDHB010000451.1, on the reverse strand, counting down.
TGCCGAGCCTTTCCAGCGCTGGAACCTGCTGCTTTAGCGTCGACGACGCCAGGCCCAGCGCCCGATCGAACGGCACCGCCATCACGACGAAATCGGCGGCGATCGATTCCCCGTTGCGCAAGACGACCCCGCCGACCGCGCCGTCCTCGCCCAGCTCGACCGAGCGCACGCCGGTCGTCAGCCGCACGGTCACCTCGTGAATCCGCAGCCATTCCTCCAGCCGACGGCCGTACAGATCGCCCAGCGGCACCAGCGGCACCTCGAGCCGGAACCCCGCGCGATTCCGCAGGAACCCGTCGAGGAAGACCTTGCGCGCGTGGGACACGTCCATCTGCTCGAGCCGCTCATTGAGCGCCGAGACCAGCACCGGCCCCCAGAACATCTCGATTGCGCGCTCGGTCTGCCGATGGCGATTCAGCCACCCGGCGAACGCCTCGCCCGGCCGGTCGTCGCGGCGCCACGCCAGGCAGGCCAGCCCATAAGCGATCGCCAGCTTGTCGCGCAGCCCCAGCGATCGCGCCTTCAGGAAGCTCCCCGTGAGATGAAAGGGCGCCGGTCCCCACCCGGCCCGGAACGTCGAGATCCGGCCCTCGGGGTCGAGGAACAGCAATTCCTCCTCACGCCGAAACAGGTCGCCGATGCCCACCCGCCGGCAGAAATCGGCCAGGTTGGTACAACAGGCCATGCTGACGTGCTGGCAGTTGTCGACCAGCTCGCCCGAGGCCGGATCCGTGAACGAGCTGGCGCGCCCGCCCAGACGCGGGCGGCTCTCGAGGATCGTGATCCGCAGCCCGCGATCGACCAGGCGCGACGCGGCCGCCAGGCCCGCCAGCCCGCCGCCGACGATCAGGATATGAGGGGGTGGGGGCTTGGGAACCGTGGCCATCGGTGTCGCGCGTCTGGTCGCAATCGCCTTTCGTGGAGACCTTCATGGAGCAGTGTGGTCCCGATCCGGCCGACCTCGCTCCATTCTACCAGCCATCGCCCCGACCGCGATGGCCGCCTTGCGCCAGGACGGAACCTTCACCCGGGTGTCGAGGACGTTATATTCCCGCCGGCCGATCTCGTCGAGCAGCGCCCGGTAGATCCCGACAATCGTGCGGAGCACCGGCCGGCCAACCGGGTCGACCAGCGGCACCAGCCGCCGGGCGTCCTCGTAATAGGCATACGCGCGCCGGCCCTCGAATTCCAGCAGCTCGCGCACCCGCTCGCCGGGCCGGCCACCCGCGGCCAGCTCGCCCGGCTCGACGCCGAACCGCTCGAGGTCCTCGCGCGGCAGGTAAATCCGCCCCGCGCGCGCATCCTCGCCGACGTCGCGCAAAATGTTGGTCAACTGGAGCGCCAGCCCGCAGTGCTCCGCCAGCCGCTCGGCCTGGCCGCCCTCCGAGCGATAACCCCAGATATGAATGCAGCAGAGCCCGACCACCGACGCGACGTGATAGCAGTAATCCGCCAGCTCGTCGAACGTGGCGAACCCGTGCGGATGCAGGTCCATCGAGACCCCGTCGATCACATCGTGCAAGAGCTGCGGCGGGATCGCGTGCCGCTTCACCGTGTCGGCCAGCGCGGGCAGGCCCGGCCCTCCGTCCGGCCGGCCGTCGAGTGCCGCGTCCAGCGCGACTCGCCACGATTCGAGCGCCCGCGCCTTGTCGTCCGGCTCGCCCGGCTCGTCCGCCAGGTCGTCGGTGTGCCGCAAAAAGGCATAAAGCGCGCACATCGACCGCCGACGCGCCGGGGGCAGCAGCAGGAACGCCCAGTAGAAGTTCCTCGCCTGGCGCCTCGCGATCCGCGAACACAATCGATAGCTCTCCCGCAGCGCCGCGGAGTCGACCACCCTCACGACACGCTCCCCGATCGCGGCGTAACGGCCCGATCCCCCGAGCCGGAAATCTCACCCGACCCTGCGCCGACCGCCTCGCCGCCCGACTCCGCCCGGCCCCCGACCCGATCGCGCAGCCGGGCCACCGTCATCGCCGTCGCCGCGCGGGCCACCAGCCGGACCTTCGTCCACCTCGACAGCGACGGACGTTTGCTCAGAACGTCATAACCCCGCGCCTCGATCCGATCCAGGATCGCCAGGCCGCCGCGGGTGAAGAGATCCACGTCGACCGCCAGGGCCCTCGGCACCCGGCGCACCAGCGGCCGCCCCTCGTCGAACAGCCTGCGCGTCCGCTCGACCTGGAACCGCATCAGCTCGGCGAACTCCGGGGTGAATCGCAGCGACTCCAGGCCGGCCGCCGTCACGCCGAACCGCTCGCGATCCTCGCGCGGCAGGTAGATACGCCCGATCGCCAGGTCGCGCGCCACGTCCTGCCAGAAATTCGCCAGTTGCAGCGCCGTGCACGTCGCGTCCGACAGCCGGGCGTTCTCCCCGGTGAACGCCCCGGCCACGTACAGCACCAGGTGCCCCACCGGGTTCGCCGACCGCTCGCAGTAATCCAGCAACTGCTCGTAACTCTCGTAGTCCGTGACCGACTGGTCCTGCTCGAACGCCGAGATCAGGGCCTCGAACGGCTCGATGGGAATGCCGTGCCGGTCGACGGTCTCGCGCAGCGCGATCATCACCGGATGGGTCGCGTGCCCTCGATACATCCCCCGCAGCTCGCCCCGCCACCAGTCGAGCAGCTCGAGCGACCGCCCTGGGTCGCCCACCTCGTCCCCCAGGTCGTCCGACCACCGGCAGAACGCATAGATGCTGCGAAACGCGGGCCGCAGCTCGGGCGGAGTCAGCCGCGTCACGACGCTGAAGTTCTCGTAATGCCCCGCCGTCAGCCGGGCGCAATAGGCCAACGCCTCGTCGCGCGACACGCGCTCGGGGCAACCGGGTCCGAACCGGCTGAGGTCGTCCGCGAAGGCCATGCTGGTTAATCCGTCCGTCCGGCAGGAGTGGAGTCGATCGCGACTGGACAGGCCCGGCCGCGGACCGGGCGTCAGAACGCCACGCCCCACCGGCCGGAATCCCGACGATTCTAACGGCCCACGTCGTCTGATGCCAGCGGGCCGCAGCCTCGCATCATCCCGGGTCTCTCGATGATTGACGGCGCGCCCCGGGACCGGCACAATCGACCGCGATGCACGGCCCACCGCATTCGAATCCCACCCGATTTCCCAGGGAGACCACGATGAATCGACCGCGATCGCCGCGCCCCGGCGTTTCGAAGCCCCTGTCAACCATGCTGGCCCTCGCGCCGGCGCTCCTGGCCGCGCTGGCCGTCTTCTCGGCCGCCCCGGCTGCCTCGGCACAGGAGGACAAGGACAAGGGCTTCGTCCCCCTGTTCAACGGCAAGGACCTCACCGGCTGGGTCACGCCCGAGGACAAGACGCTCTTCACCGTCGAGAACGGCGAGATCGTCGGCCGCACCGGCACCGAGAAGCTCAAGAAGAATGAGTTCCTGGTGACCGACAAGGCTTACGGCGACTTCATCCTCAAGGTCAAGGTGAAGATCCGCAACGGCAACTCGGGAATTCAGTTCCGCAGCAAGCGCGCCGACGACGGCGTCGTCGCGGGCCCGCAGGCCGACGTTGCCGACGACCAGTGGGGCTTGCTGTACGAGGAGCGCCGCCGCGGCATGATCCAGCGCTATCCGCTCGACAAGGCTCGCAAGCTGCTCAAGCCCGATGGCTGGCAGGAGTTCGTCATCACCGCGAAGGGAGACCACGTCACCATCGACCTGAATGGCACCCGCATCATCGAGCGCGACGACCCCAAGTTCGACAAGACGGGAATCATCGCGCTCCAGATCCACGTCTGGCCCGAGCCGATGGAGGTCCGCTTCAAGGACATCGAGATCAAGGAGCTCTGAGCGAGCCCACCGCCCCAGTTCCGGCGCCGGCGGCCGGCTCATTCCAGCCGGAAGGCACAAAACTTCACCACGAATGGCACGAATATCACGAATGGGATCAGGGCCGGGCTCGGCGTCCCTCTCATTCGTGCCCTTCGTGCCATTCGTGGTTCATTTCCGAATCAGGACCGAACCGCGGACATTCCATAATCGCGGTGCCGGCTTACTTCCCCTCGACCGTCGCCCCGCGTCGCCCCGCGTAGAAGCCGTAGCGCCCCCGGATCTTCTCGTGCCCCGGCTTGACCTCGGGATACACCCACGCCACATCCTTCACCGTCCGGCCATCCGGTCCGACGTAGTCGACCCAGTTGCAGGTCCCCTTGATCGGGCAGGTGTAGGTCCGCTCGGTGACCTTCAGCACCTCGGCCTTCACCGACGCCGGGTCGAAGTACCAGTTCCCCTCGTACTGCTCGACCCCCGGACCCTCCTCGGCCTGGGCCAGGGTCGTGCCCGACTCCTTCTCGCGGATCGTGATGCTCATCGCGGCGGTCCTCCGATCTCAGGTCGGTCGGGCATTCTTGCCCGACGAGGCATCTGCGTCGGGCAAGAATGCCCGACCGACTTTCGTCCAGCCGCCAGTATTGTAGACCGCCTGCAAGCCCGCTCCCCGGAACAAGACGGCTTCACTCCGGCTGTTCGGGCTTCTCGATCACCAGGTCCCCCAGCTCGATCGCCTGCCCCGGCGCCGCGATGAACCACTTGCGCACCCGCCTCTTGCCCGGGTCGGCCGCATTGCTCGGGTCCTGGAACCGGAACCTCGCCCCCGGGATCAATGCGGGGAACGTGATCCGCCCCTGGGCGTCGCTGACCAGCTCGCCGTGGTGCTCGCGATCCAGCCGCGAGAGATAATCCGCATCGGGCCGCAGACTTTCCTCGCCGGGCTCGACGACCTCGGACATCTCGACGTCGGGCGTCAGGATCATCGACAGCATCCACGGGTTATGATACCCGGCCAGCGGCTTCCCCTGGCGGTCGACCAGCCGCGCCATCGCCATCCCGCACGGCTCGAGCCGCACCGTGATCGGCCCGTCCTTCGCCGCCGCGGCCGAGAACATCGCCACCGCGCCCGTCTGGTTCTTGCCGTCGAGGAAGTACACCGGCACCTCGCCCTCCGGCGGCACTCCGTGCAGCTCGAAATAGCCGTTGTGCACCTGCCCGAAGAACTGCCCCCAGAACCGCCGGGCGGGCCACGGCTGCGGCTGGAGGATCAGCCGGCTGAACGCCCGCGCCGAGGCCACCGGCTGCCCGTCCGGCCCGATCACCCGGGCCTTCACCGTGGTCCCCCGCCGCAGGACGATATCCACCTGCCGGCTCTCGTCGCCGGGCTTCAGGTCGCACGGGATGAAGGCATGGGCATACAACCTTTGACCGCCCCGCTTGCCCTCGTTGAGCCCCTTCTCGTCGATCTGCTGGAGCACGTAATCGTCGCTCGGCCCCAGGACGACCAGCGTCCCGGACGCCGGCTTCACCGCGAGCTGGTACGACCCGTCAGGGCCGCTGCGCGTGGTGCCCGTCCACGAGCTGGGATCGCCGGCGCCTTCGTTCGGCCTGCTGAGCCGCAGCGCGGCCCCCTCGACCGGCCGGTTCGTCCCTTCCTCGACGATCTTGCCCCGGATGACGGCCCCGCGCCGCAGCGCCAGGTCGATCCGCTTCTCGCGTGCCCCCTTCGGCCAGAGTAACGGGTCGTTCCCCCCGGCCGAGGCGTTCATGTACGGCTGCCCTTCCGGCGCATAGACGAGCACCCCGTACCGATCGGTCGCGACCGGGTTGGCGCGGTAATACCCCTGGTCGTCGGTCTCATGACGACTGGTGTACGCCGGACCGCCGACATAGGCCCAGATCTCGATCGGGGCGTGCGCAACGGGCTTGCCGGTGTCGGCATAGGTGATCCGGCCGGTGAAGACCTTCGCCGGCTGGAGCGCCACGCGGACCGGCTTCGACTCGGGCGCGTCGTCGGTATCCACGACGATCCGCTGCCGGGCGTATTCGGGATCATCGGCCATGAGCAGCACCCGCAGCCCCTGCCCGATGCCCCGGATCGTGAATCGTCCCTCGTGATCCGTGACGACGGGCGCGGGCCAGGCTATCGGTGGATTCGTGCCGCCGCCCAGGAAATACGGCCCTTCGATGTTGTCCGGCAGGACCTCCGGCCCGACCTTCGTATGGCCCACGCCCTCGACCGTGACCTTGACACCCGGCACCACTCGCCCCTGGATGTCGAAAATCCGGCCGACGACGATCTGCTCGGGCCGAAGTGTCACCTCGGCCGAGGGCTGCTCGGCGTCGACGCCCAGGTCCACCCAGCCCATGCCGAACCCGGGCGCCATCGCCGTGACGCCGATCATGTGGTGCGTCGCGGAGGTGATCCGCGGCATCTCGAGCCGATACCGGCCGTTGGCGTCGCACGTCGCCTGCCCCAGCACCCGAGGCTCGTTGGCCTTCGGCCGATCGTCGGCCTGCTTCGACGCGCCGAGGACCATCACCGCCGCCCTCGCCACCGGCCGGCCCTGGAGATCGAGCACCCGGCCGACGACCGTCATCCGTTCGCGCGCCGGCATCTGCGACGCCGTGGGCTCATCTACGGTCGTCCTCACGACAGGTCGTATGCGCGGCTCATCCGCCAGCGCCCCGGGGCGGCCCATCCAGCCCACGACCGCCGCCGCGGCTGCCGCGACCATCATCAGCGCGACGACGACCGCCTTGATCCGAGAAACAATCATGGTACGGAGCACCTCCCGGGCCATCGCCGACGCACCCGGGCAACTCGCCCCGACCGCCGCCGATTGACGGGCCGCGAACCGAATCGCGGCCCTCGTGGTGGAATCACGCAGGAGGGGAGAGACCGACGCCCGCGCCGATCGGGTCGAGCCCAGCATCGCCGCGATCGCCGCTGATGGCAGGGCAAACCCGCGCCGATCGAGCGCGAGGCGCAACCGATCCCGCGCCCGGGCGATCCGGCTCCGCAGCGTGCCCACGGGCCATCTCAGCCGGTGCGCCGCCTCGTCGAGGGTTAATCCCTCGAAGTAGCACAGCACCACCGGCATCCGATAGTTCCCCGGCAGCCGGTCGATCTCGCGATGGAGCGCCTCGGCCCGCTCGCTCTCGAGCAGGGCGGCTTCCGTCGGTGCTGGCCCGGTGCCATCAGACCCGGCCAGCGAGAGCCGATCCGCCTCGGCCCTCCGCAGCCGGTCCCGCCGCGCGCGGGCCTTGCGTGCCGTCCGCAACGCCACGCCATACAGCCACGCGCCCAGCCCGTCCGGATCGCGGATCGACCGCGCGTTCCTCGCCAGGACGAGGAACAGCGCCTGAAACGCGTCCTCGGCATCATGATGATCGCCCAGGAGCTGCCGGCAGACGCCCAGCACCATCGGCCCGTGCCGCGCCACGATCGCCGCAAATGCGGCCTCGTCCGTTGATGCCCCGGAGCCGCCGTCGGCGACTCGCTCGAGCAGTTCCCGGTCGGACAACCCGGCCGCCGAGCCGCCCGCGAAGAGCGCCCCAACCTGCCGGGCCACCGAGATCGTCGCCATGCGTGCCATCGCTGTCTCTCGCGGTTCCGCGGAACCCGTCCATTCCCCTCGCCCGGATAGTGCCCCGCCGGCCCGCGAGTTATCCACCGGGCCGAGGCATTTTTCGCGAGGATCGCGCAAACCCCGGTCGCGAAAGGAGAACCATCAGCCTACGATGCCAGAAAGCCGTTGGGCTTTCCAGCCTGACGGTGATCGCCCCGGCCAAAACCGTCAGGCTGGAAAGCCTGACCTACGGAAATCCTGGGCCGCGAAAACCTTTTCCCGGAAAATGATCGTGCGGTTGTCGGCCCGTCGCGCAGTGATCTTCATGAGTGGCGTGCCACCGGCAGCGACGATCAGAATGGACGGCGAACCGGAGAAACCCCGATGGCGACCGACCCGACCCGATGGGCCCTGCGGCGGATCGACCGGCTGTTCGACGCCGGCACCTCCACCGGCCTCGACGACGGCCGGCTGCTCGAACGGTTCGCCGCCGACCGCGACGAATCGACCCTCGAGGCCCTGGTCGAGCGCCACGGCCCGATGGTGCTGGGCGTCTGCCGCCGGATGCTCGCGAATCCGGCCGACGTCGACGACGCCTTCCAGGCCACCTTCCTGATCCTCGTCCGCAAGGCCCACGCGCTGCGGGACGTCCACCGCCTCGGGCCCTGGCTGCACGGCGTTGCCTGCAAGGTCGCCGCCCGGGCCCGGTCGGATGCCAGCAAGCGCCGCCTCCGCGAACAAATCGCCGCCCGCCCCGAGCGCTCGCCCGACTCGCACGGCCCCGATCGCCTCGCCGCCGGACGAGAACTCCGCGATCTGGTGGACCGAGAGGTCGCTCGATTGTCGTCGGCCCATCGCGCGGCGGTGATTCTCTGCGACCTGGAAGGCCGATCGCAGCAGGACGCCGCCCGACTGCTGGGCTGGAGCGAGGACGCCCTCCGCGGCCGGCTGGCCCGCGCCCGCCAGAAGCTCCGCGTTCGCCTCGAGCGCCAGGGCCTGGCGCCGGCCTTGATCGCCGGTCCCGGTGCCCTATCGCCGCCCATCGCGACGCCGCCCGCCCTGGTCGCCGCGACCACCCGCGCCGCGATGGCGAGCGTCCTCGCCGGCCGCGCGGCGCCGACGGCCAGCGTCGTGATGTCGGCCTCGGTCGCCGCTCTGACCCAGGGCGCCGCCCGCACCATGCTCATCGCCCGCGCCGGACGCGCAGCAGCCGCGTTGCTGCTCGTCGCCCTCGGCCTGCTTGCCGTGGGCGGACTCGTTCGCGCGGGGCTGCCCCCGGGCAAACCTATCCCATCAACACTCCCAGATCCCCGCGCCCAGCAACCCGCCACTCCCTCCAGCGTCGAGCTCCGCGTGCTCGGCCGCTCCGACCGCAGGCCGATCGCCGGCGCGACGGTCGAGGCCACGATCTGGGACAGCGCAACCTGGCATGAGTCGAAACAGGCCACCGACGCCGACGGCCGCTGCCAGTTCCGCCTGCCGGACGGCGCCCAATCCTTCTCGTTCATCGTCGCCAGGGACGGATATGTTCCGGTCTCTCGCACGTGGGGCAAGGACGAGGGCGCGGCTCCCGCCTCTCTCACCGTCGAGCTCGACCCCGGCACGCCGATCGGCGGATTCGTCCGCGACGAGCGGGGCCGGCCGATCGCCGGGGCGGAAGTCACGGTCGCCATCGGCCCCGGCCTCGGCGAGGTCCCGGACGTGGATATCCCCGTCCCGGCCAATTTCACTACCTACGCCGGCTATCCCCGCCTCCAGGTCAAGACGGACGCCGAGGGCCGATGGCGCTGTTCGATCCTGCCCGCGAATCCCGAGCCCGGTACCCGGCTCTGGTTCTTCATCGAGCACCCCGATCACGTTAGCGACACTGGCGGCTACTCGCGTCGGCTCAGCCTCAAGACCGCCCGAGCGATGACCGGCGCCCTGATCATGGCCGACGGCATCGAGGTCCGCGGCCAGGTCCGCGACGGCGCGAACCGCCCCGTGCCGGGTGCCCGGGTCGTCCTGGCATACTCCCGCAGCACGGGCGACTCGCTGAAGACCACAACCGACCGAGAGGGCCGCTTCCGCTTTCCCCACGTCGGCAAACGCTTCGGTTTCAACCGCTGGACCATCGTCGTCGAGGCCGCCGGCTTCGGGCCAACCTGGGAGGCCGTCACGCCCACCGCGATGGTTCCATCCCTCGATCTCCACCTTACCGCCGCGAAGCCCTTCCACGGCCGCGTGATCGATCCAAAGGGCCGGCCGATCGCCGAAGCTGCCATCACCGCCGCCTTGCCCGATGGTTCTCACCTCGAATGGAATGCCACAACCGACGCCGACGGCCGCTTCGTCTGGCCCGACGCCCCCGCCAATGGCGAGATCCTGTTCGGGGTGCGGAAGGCGGAGTACCTCCTCGTGACCGGACGCCGGATGCCCACCTCCTCGGGCCAGGGGGAGATCACCCTGAAGCCGCCGATGCGCGTGCGCGGCACCGTCGTCGACGCCGAGACCGGCCAGCCCATCCCGAGCTTCCGCGTCCTTGACGGCCAGGGCTTCGACCGCGACCATATCGCGTGGAATCGGCGCAAGCCCAGGATCGCGACCGACGGCCGGTTCGATGTGTCACCCTTCAACTACGACCTCTCCGGCGCAGCGGCCTACGTCCGGATCGAGGCCGACGGCTACGCCCCGGCCACGTCGCGCCCGATCCAGCTCGGCGAGCCCGAAATCACCCTCGACTTCCGCCTGAAGAAAGACGCGGGCATCTCGGGCTTCGTCCGCACCCCGGACGGCAAGGCCGCGGCCGGCGCCGACGTCTACCTCACCAACCCGAAATACGGCCTCCCGCTGCACAACAACCGCCACGAGCCGCCACCGGACCGGGAGTTCTGGACCCAGACCGACGCCAAAGGCCACTTCGCGTTTCGTCCCCAGGACGACAAATACGGTGTCCTGATCGTCCACTCCTCCGGCGTCGGCCGAAAAACGCCCGAGGACCTCGCCCGCTCGTCCGGTATCACACTCGAACGCTTCGGGAGGATCGAGGGAGTCCTGCGGATCGGCTCGGGCATCGGCGCACGGCAACCGATCCACGTGGAACTGGAGTGCGGCGCGGACCCGAGCGACTTTTGGCGTTTCGTCCGGTACGATACCGAAACCGACGACCAGGGCCGCTTCACGATCGAAAACATGATCCCCGGCGAGGCAACGATCTCCCGGCTCTCCGCGCCCTTGCCGGAGGGAGTCCGACTGAACACGCTGCCAATCGTCGATGTCGCTCCTGGAGTGACGTCGCACGTCGAGCTCGGCGGTCGCGGCCGGCCGGTCGCGGGCCGGATCACCGTGCCCGCGAATGCCTCGAGCCGCGTCAACCTTACCGTCGCACGGGGCATGCTGCTCGCCAGCCCGCCGGACGAGGCCTTCCCCGAGGGATTCAAGACCTGGGATCCACCCAAACAGCGCGCCTGGTCGCGCTCGGCCGAAGGCAAGGCGTTGCGCCGCACCCATCACTTGTACGACTTCGCCATCAACGCGGACGGCCGCTATCGGATCGACGACGTCCTGCCGGGGAACTACGAGCTCACGGTCAGCTTCAGCAACCCCCCCGACTTCGCGGCTCTCAGGCCCGGCAAGGTTCAGGTCTCGGCCCGCGCCGAGCGCCAGGTCACCGTCGCCCCGATCCCCGGCGGCAGCACCGACGAACCGCTCGACCTGGGAACGCTCGAAATGAAGGTCCAGCCGTGACCCGGCCGGCCGGCCCGTCGTAGGTCAGGCTTTCCAGCCTGACTCCGAACCGAACCGAACGTCGCCGGTTCGCCCAGTCCGAGCGATCTGCCCACCCCGGGCTCGAACCAGACGGTGTTCGGCGAGGAGTGTCCGGTTTTCCGGTTGACCGAGGCGGATACGGCCGCCACCATGACGCAGGATGGTGCGAATGATCCCGATGTGACCGAGACCCCGCGGGGCCGAATGGAAAGCCTCGCTTGCCCCGTCCTCGCTTTGAGCCGACGGAGTCGGAAAGTGTACGAGAAGGTCACGATGCAATGCGGGGAGTTCAAGCACGCGATCGTCCTATCCCAGGCGGACAAGACCCTGCTCCGCCTGATCGGCGAGCGCCTGGCCGCCGAGGAACTCCAGGTGCTCCAGAACATCTTCCTCATGGGCTACAGGAACCGTGCGAAAACGATCCCCTGTCGCGACCTGGCGCACACGGTCGGAACCGCCATCCGGGAACTGGAAGCGCACGGCGAGGTCCTTTCCTGCATGTACAGCTTTACGATCAAGGAAGGACCCCTGGCCTCGAGTGGTTCCGGCGGCGTCTCGGGGATACGGATGCCCGGCGATGACTCGTGCTTTTACTCGATGCGGGCCGGTCTAGGCGTTTGCAAGCTGGAGCGGCGCGCCGTCGATGAGAACGGCGCCGGTGTCGTCACCGAAGTGATCGATTGCCGGGACCGCACCCGGCTCACAACGGCCAACTGCGGCGAGATCGTCATCAAGCGGCGCACGATGAAGCTGGAGCTTCCCAGCTCGCTCAAGGAGCTGCATTCCCGGCTCCTCGATCAGGAGAGTGGAGAGCTCACGCTGTCCTACGAAGATTTCAAGCCGAGGGGGATGCGGGCCCGTAAATGAGATGAGCTGCCGGAGAGGCGGCTCCTTCCCAACGACTCGTGGAGATGCCTTCGGCCATGAGCCAGAATCCCAGGCCCGACGAACGATCCCGCTTCCGCGGCTGCCTGCTCGGCCTGGCGTGCGGCGACGCCGTCGGGACCACGGTCGAATTCCAGGCCCGCGGCCGGTTCACGCCCGTGACCGACATGGTCGGCGGCGGCGTGTTCGACCTGCCGCCGGGCGCGTGGACCGACGACACCTCGATGGCCCTCTGCCTGGCCGCCAGCCTCACCGAGCTCGGCCGGTTTGATCCCGCGGACCAGATGAGGCGCTACTGCAAATGGCTCGACGAGGGCTATCTCAGCAGCACCGGAAGATGCTTCGACGTGGGAAACACCGTGCGATCGGCCCTCCGGGTTTTCCAGAAGACCGGCGAGCCGTTCAGCGGATCCACCGACCCCCGGTCGGCCGGCAACGGCTGCATCATGAGGCTGGCCCCGGTCCCGATGTATTACCACCCCGATCGCGACCTCGCCATCGAGCGCTCGGGCCAGAGCGCCCGCACCACCCACGGCGCGACCGAATGCGTCGAGGCCTCCCGCCTGTTCGGCGGAATGCTGTTCCAGGCCCTCTCCGGCGCCGAGAGGGAGGCGATCCTCCTCGCTCACGGCGTGGACGACGCCACCAGCCCCGGGATCCAGGCCATCGCGCGGGGCGAGTACCGCACCAAAACCGAGGCCGAGATCCGCGGCTCGGGCTACGTCGTGCAGAGCCTCGAGGCGGCCCTCTGGTGCTTCTCGCGAGCCTCCAGCTTCTCGGAGGCCGTGCTCCTCGCGGCGAACCTGGGCGACGACGCCGACACCACCGCCGCCGTCTGCGGTCAGGTCGCCGGGGCGTTTTACGGCGACTCGGGCATACCGCCGCACTGGCTGGTCCGCCTGGTCATGCGCGACCTGATCACCGATCTCGCCGACCGGCTGCATGAGGGTCGAGTGTCCCACCTTCCTTGATCCGGCCTCCGTCTGCCCGTCTTTGCAATCCCACGAAATTGCCACTTCCCGCATCTTGCATTCTCCGACCACCCGGTTAAACTAGGAATCCTGGGCGGCCGACTGGCCCTCCCGGCGAGGGCCGGGACGACCGCCCGGGGGACGGGGTGGCGACGTAGCCCCCCGGACTTTAGCCCGCGAAGATGGGGAAACTGAGGGGGCCGGCGCGATGGCGAGCGAACGGCAAATCGCGGCCAATCGCCGCAATGCCCTCAAATCCACCGGCCCTCGCACCGACGCCGGCAAGGCCCGCTCGCGACAAAATGCCATCACGCATGGTCTGAATACCCACGTCGAGAACCTCCCCGACGAGGAAAAGGCCGATTTCGAGCGGCGCCTCAGCGACTGGAACGCCGCTCTCCAGCCTTCTACGGCCTACGAGCACGACCTCGTCCGCCGCCTCGCCGGTTATTCCTGGCGGCTCGATCGCGCCGAACGCGTCCAGGTCCACCTCATCGCCGACGCCATCGACGAGGCCGCCGAGGC
>DAIDHB010000450.1 GCA_027452145.1 Planctomycetales bacterium | reverse complement strand
GCTGATGCTGAGCCGGCGGCTCGCGCGCGACTACGAGCGACTGACGGAATCCAGCGAGGCCATGGTACAGGTGTCCGCGATCCATCTTATGCTCAAGCGATTGAGACCAGTCTGAATACCTTCTCACACGCGTTCTCAGGGCGACCAGGGCCCGCCCCCAGAGCTTGCGGATGGCGTTGGGTGACCGGCCCAGGCGGGCGGCGATCTCGTCGACCGCGACGTGTTCCAGGTTGCGTAGCACGAAGACCTCGCGATAGTCGGCGGGCAGGCGGGCCAGGGCGTCGGCCAGGAGCACGGCCTGCTCGCGTCGGGCGGCGGCGCCGCTGGGGGAGGAGAGTGGCGCGGCCAGGGCCCGCTGCGCCTCCAGGCTCGACCGTTCCAGCAGGGCCTCGAGCGACTCCTGACGGCGCAGGTCGCGCGCGTGGGTGCGGTGCCGCTTGACCTGGTTGGCCAGCGTCCGGACGAGGATGCTCCGGAGCCAGGCGACGAGCGCGGGCTCGGCCGAGCCGGCGAACTGGGCGAACTCGCGGTTGGCCTTGAGGAAGACCTCCTGGACCAGGTCCGAGGCGTCGAGCTGGACCCGGAGCGGCCGGCCGATCAGGGATCGCCCCATGAACCGCAGGTAATTCCGATACTTCTCCAGGAGTTGGCCCAACGCCACGTCATCCCCCGCGCGGGCGCGGGCGACCAGGGTCGGGACGTCTGGAGGTGGCTCGCCTTGCGACATGGGGCGTCCCTCGCAATCGGTGTCTCCGATCGGCGCCCGCCCCTGGCCGACGGAGCTGACGCCGAAGTCCCGGTCCCGGGACGATTGAATCGTGGTCGCCACGGGGCCGCTCCGCCCGTGCGATGTTGCCGCGGGAGATCACCCGCGGGGTATTCGAAGTCACTCCCGGACTAGAGACAATTCTACGGGGCGATCCTGCCGCGAGGCGACGGATTTTTTCTCCTCGGGCTGGGGACCGGGCCGGGGAACGATGATCAGATAGCAGGGCCATGAGCTCCAAAGCGCCGCGCGCCGGTCTGACAACGCCGACGTATCTCTCCGCGGGGAGTTCTTGAATCGACCCCGCTGATCGCGGCGGCTCCGTCATCCTGGTCGAAAGGCTCTGCGGGGGACTCCGTCCCTCCTCAAGGTCGCGGCGCGGGCTGCGCCCGCGTTCGCGATCACTTCTCGTAGAGGTCAACGAGGCTGATCGAGGCCGACGTGGAGCGCCTCGCCTCTTCCGCCTCACCGTGCCCGTTCTCCGCCAGCCGCCTCCGGCCCTGCTCGGTGATGGCCCAGACCCCGCGTTGCGGGCTCGCCACGTCGCCGGCCGTGATCAGGGCCTGCCGAGTCCATTGTATGCGGTTAATCCACTTGCGTTCGCCGTGTTTGAGCGTGGCCGTGAGGTCCTCCTGGGTCAACTGGGGGAATCGAGCGGTGATCAGCGGGTAGAGCCTCCCTGGCTGAGCCTCGCCGCCCAGGTCTCGCAGGGCCTCCAGAAGGGGAATCTCGATCTCGGCCTGAGCGGGGATCATGGCGGGCCTTTTACAACCTCCGCTTCGAGGATGCTCGACCATTAGCTTCGACGCGAAGTCGTCGGTCCCCAGCCATCCATCATCGAGGGACGCGGATTTGATGATACGCTGCCGCCCGCGCTGCGGAAAGGGGCTGTGGGAAGCGGATGGAACGAATATCGAGTGTAGTCCGACGTCCCCCGGCGGCCGCCCGTTTGAGCTCTGTCCGCCGTCGGCCGGGCCGCCGGCGACCATCACCCGCCCGGCCGCCGGGCCAGACCGGCGGGGTGGACCTGGCGAACTGGCGACGTCAGTCGTCCGGGTTTCTTCTCCGCGCCAGCGCAATGAACCGATTGCCGCGCGATCGAGGCGTGCGGTAGCCTGATCGAGGAGCAAGCTCCGCACGACACGAGTCGTCGAGGGGATGGCAGCGAGTGAGGGCCGGAGACCATGTCGACCATCCGGGCGATTTATGAAAACGGCGTGTTCCGGCCGATCGGGCCGATCGAGCTGCCGGACCGATCCGTCGTCGAGTTCGAGCCCCGGCCGGTCGCCGACGGCGACGAGGATGTGGGACTCGATGCCATCTATGAAGTCCTGTCGCATCGCCATCGCAGCGGGCGGCACGACCTGGCCGAACGACACGACGAGCATCAGCCGTGAGGTCCGTCTTTCTGGACACCGTCGGCCTGATCGCCCCCTGGGACCAGGACGACCAGTGGCACGTCGCGGCATCCCGGGCCTTCGCCCGGCTCCTGTCGGATCGTGTCCCGGTGGTAACGACGTGCTACGTCCTGGCCGAATGCGGCAACGCGGCGGCCCGAACGACGATGCGGCAGGACGTGGTCCTCCTGCGTGAGCGGCTGGAAGCGGCGGGTCGATTGATCTTCCCCACCGATGACGACTGGCGCACCGCCTGGGACGGTTATCGGCAGGGCGCGGCCGGCCAGGCCGGGCTCGTGGATCACGTCTCCTTCACCGTCATGCGGCGACTGGAGATCGACGACGCTTTCACGAACGACCGGCATTTTTCGGCGGCCGGATTCCACGTCCTGTTTTGAGGACAGGCCCGGACTGGCGGAGCCCCGATTCCAGAATGAGCTCCGAGACGGGGACGCACCGGGTTTCGCCGGCTTCGACCCGGCCGGCCGGCGCGGCGGTATCGCCCGATCGGTCCCGGAGTCGCCGACGCCCGCCCCCGACGCCGGCCGGCCCCGCGGGCCATCACCGTCCCGACCGCCACCAGCCGGGCCATGCCGACGAGCGGGACTCTGGCGAACCGGCGACGTGAGTCGCCGGGTTCTTCTGCCCTCACGGCGCGGATGACCCGGCGACTGATGTCGTCGGTTCGCCCGGTTGCGTCTCCGGAGACCGGCGCTGCCGAATGGCCGGAACTTCCCGCACCCGCTCCGGCATGATAGACTCAGAAGTATGGATACCGTCAGCTTGCAAGACCTGCAGCAGGACCCCGGCAGCTTCCTCGATCGCGTCGAGGCCGGGGAGCGCATCATCGTCTCCCGCGAAGGCCGGCCGGTGGCCGAGCTTCGCCCGCTGGCTCCGTCCGTTCGCGGGCCGAGGCCGGTCGGGCTGGCCGTCGGGTCGTTCACCGTCCCGGCCGACTTCGACGCTCCCTTGCCCGAGGATGTTCTCCGGGACTTCGAAGGCCGATGAGGCTGCTGATCGACACCCACTTCTTCCTCTGGTACATCACCGCCGACTCGAGTCTGCCCGCGCCCTTCCTGGCCGCCATCCGGGACGAGACGAACGAGGTGTATCTGAGTGTCGCCTCGATCTGGGAGGCGGTCATCAAGCACGGGCTGGGAAAGCTCCCGCTGCCCGCCCCGCCGGCCGAGTATCTGCCGCAGCAACGCGACGCCCACGGGATCGCCAGCCTGCCGATCGACGAGGGCGCGATGCCTCATCTCGCCGGCCTGCCCGCCCTGCATCGCGACCCGTTCGACCGCCTCCTGATCGCCCAGGCGCTCCAGTATGGTTTGACGATCGCCACCGTCGACGCCGCGATCCTGGCGTATCCGGTGCCGCGGCTCGCGCCAGCCTCACGCCGTCGATCGTCGGGCACAAAAACGGATAGGAAAATTATCAAGATTTATTTGATATGGCCGCCGGCTGTCGCGACTCACACGTTTGAGCCCCGCACGCCGCCGGCCGGGACCCGGCGGCTACCACCCGCCCGCCCGCCGGCAGCCGGGCCAGGGCGACGGGGTCGGGATCGGACCGGGCGGGGCCGGTGTGGGTGCCGTCGCAGGCGGGCATACACTCGGCGACTGACGTCGTCGGTTCGCCCGACTCTGGCGTGTCGCCGGGTCCTTCTCCAGCCGGAACACCTGGTATCAGACCTACGTCGGGGTTTGCTCCGCCGGTCCGATCCGCAGCGGCGCACGCCGCCGGCCCGGTCGGCGATCAGCTCGACGGACCCATGGTGAAGGTCCTCTGGTCGCTGAAGCGGCCCTGGTATCCCTTCGTCGGGACCTCACGGACCTCCTCCAGGATGAGCTGGCAGATCGGCATCCCGATGTCGAGGACCACGATCTGGTTGCCGACGTTGAAGATCTCCAGTTGGATCGGCAGGCCTGGATGCTTCCTGTCCTCGGGATTGTAGCCGAACCCGGCATGGATCGTGGGGGCGGTGACGTGAACCCCGACGCCGAGACGGGCGAGGCTGCTCTTCCCTTCCACCCGGGCGGCGATCCTCGACTGGTTGGGAGGATAGTTCTTCTGCTGGGTGTATCCGAGGACGACGGTGCGCGGCCCCAGGTCGAATCCGTGCTGGGGATCGATGGCGATCCCGGCCGAGTACTGCGGATCAGCCATCATCGTCCGGAGATTGAAGCCCGGACCAGATGGGCGGAGCTTGATCGGCTGGCCGGAGGGATCGCTTCCGGGCTCTCTCCAACGAAGAAGAACTCCGTCGAGCGTGAGATCCAGTGCCGTCGAACTGAACAGGGTCTCGGCCGGCGCCGGAGCGATCAGGATGACCCCCTCCCGGAGGGCTGCCTGGATCTCACGGTCCGAGAGGATCATGCAGGCACCCCGGACTCGATACGAAACGAGTCGACAGGCATCCACATCCGGTTGACTCCCGAATCTGCCTCGATCGGCGGTTCGATGAGGACCCGTCTCTTGCGGTGATCGAGCTCGATCACGCCAACGGGCAGGTAGGCCGTTTCTTCCGCCCAGTTGACCATACTCGGTAGGACATGGATGAACTGGTCGCGTCCGTCGATGTCCCGAACGCCGACCGTAATAACATCGCCCGTCAGCCCCGCGGAGGTTTCGCACCGAACCTCGGGCAGGCAGATGGTCTCAGCCATGATTGCCACCTTTCATAACCGCCTGGAATGTGTTTGTTGGTACACTGCAATACCCCGGCGGGGTAGTCCAGTGAGGTCCACCGTCCTCTTCGGATTTACATCGGGCGTTCCAGCAGTTATGGCTCGCGGCTCAAATTGCATGCACGGAGGGGATGAACCGCGTCGCGGTTCGGCTCACCGGCACCGGCACCGCGGTCCCGACCCGACCATGCCCTGCGCCCCGCCGTCCCCCACCGAAACCCTGACGGCCTCGTCCGCCGGTCCGGGCCACCGGATTGGACCTGGCGACCCGGCGACGTCGCCGGGTCGACCGGTACGGGCACGGCGCGGAATCCGGCGAATCGCCCGGCGATGTTGGGCGACGGGGCTCTTGATTCTCAAAAATCAGGAGATGTGACGGATTTATATTCGACAGTCGTGTCGCACGCACACTGGTGTCCAATCTGGCGTAACTTGAAATTCAGGAAAGGATTCCGAAAAAGACCTTGACGGGATCGCGTAAAATTAATAATGGATTTCTTACGCCCACCGGGCCAGCCGGCCGACCTCCGCACCGGGTCGAGAACCGCGATAGGTGCGACGAACGCACCTCCCGATGTCCATGATCAACAACAGGATCGGAACGTCAGCCTCGACCTGGCGATGGCCGCGGGCGGGCGGGTCATCGAGTGGGCTGGGGCCAACGGGTCGCCGAGGGTACGACGTCTGCATGCGTCCCCTCGATCGAGGCGCCCGAGCCGGTCGAGGCCATCCGCCGACGTTCTGATCCGTGTCCGCCGACGCTCGAGGTGCCGAAAACCTGCCACAAGTTGCCACTTGGTGCCAAAAGCCCTTGAAAACCGGCCTCCCGCCGGCGATCCGCGACGGAAAACCTGCCACTCGGCGCGGAAAACCTGCCACTCGGCGCGGGGTCTTCGGGTCGAGCTCAGGTATCCCTTGGAAGGTTGTGAAGCCGGGCAAGTCCCCGGATCGCTCGGTCCGTATTTGCCCCTTGGGAGTTCACAGCATTCGTAACCCGCCCTAAGAAACGCTCCGTTCGCCCGTTATCCTGGATGAACGGCTTTCGGTCCCCTGGCGGGCAAGGTGATGTCCAGACGAGTCGACCCCGAGCATGAGGAATGGGTCCGGGGCGTGGTGGACCGCTACCAGGGTCCGCTGACGCTCTACGCCGCGCGGCTTTTGCGCGACCAGGAGGCCGCGCGCGACGTCGTGCAGGAGACCTTCCTGAAGCTCTGCGCGGCCGACCGCGCCGTCATCGAGGGCCATGTGGCCGAGTGGCTGTTCACCGTCTGTCGGAACCGTGCGCTCGACGTCTTGCGGAAGGAGCAGCGCATGAGCCCATTGCGTGAGGACCATGTGCGGCGCTGCCTCAGCAGCGACCCCGCCCCGCTCGACGTCGTCGAGCGCCAGGAGCTCGGCCGCCGCGTGCTCGAGCTGCTCGAGACCCTGCCGCCGAATCAGCGAGAGGTCCTGCGGCTCAAGTTCCAGAACGGATTCTCCTACCAGGAGATCAGCCGGATCAGCGGCCATAGTATCTCGAACGTCGGCTACCTGATCCACGCCGGCATCAAGACCCTGCGGGGATATCTGTTCGAAGACCAGGCCCAGCCAGCCAGGGCGCGAGTGTGAGGAGGTCCCGTCATGACCTTTGACCCGAACGATCCCCGACTCACCGCGTACGTCCTCGGCGAGCTCGATCCGGCCGAATGCCCCGAGATCGAGGCCCTGCTGCACTCGTCGGCCGACGCTCGCCGGGCCGTCGACGAGATCAGGCGCACGGTCGGCTGGCTGTCCGACGAGCTGCGTGAGGAGCAGGAGCAATATGCGGCGACGGTCGGGGCCGGTCCGGACCACCCGGTGTTCTCGCTGGACGGCCCGCCGGCGCGGCCGGGCCGCGTGGGCCGGGCGGGCCGCGTGGGCCGGGCGAACCTCGGGCGCATCGCCGGCATCGCCGCGCTGCTCCTCGTGGGCGTCACGGTCGTCTTCATGGTCACGGTCAAGCCCCTGCGGCGGCCCGAGAGGGGGCAGTCGCCCAGGGTGGCCCTCGCACCCCCCGGTGCGTCTGCGAAGCGCGACGACCGCGACCGGCTGCTCGAGCGGACCCAACTGGCCGATGTGCCCGAAGGCTATGTCGCTCGGGAGGTCGTTCCCGCACCGTCCGCCAGGGCCGCGCCGCTGAGGACGATCGGCCGGGAACCGGGGCTTCCCGGGGCCTCGCCGTCGTCGGGCGCGGTCGGCGGGCAAGGCCGGAGCGACCTGTACAGCTCGGTCCTGGAGGCGAAGAAGGCCGCAGAAGGGCGCCTCGGCGTGTCCTCTGGGCCGGCCATACCACCGACCTTTCATCGATCGCGGGCCTTCGCGTCCGGGCTGAAGGACGCCGACTCCCCCGGTATGGGCGGCATGGGCGGCGGAATGATGGGAGGTGGGCTCCGCGCCCGCGGCGGCGAGCCCGGCCAGTCCCAGGAGTTGGAGGGGATGGCGGGTCCCGTGGGCGGGGGCGCGCAGCGCGGTGCGATGATGAACGGCCCCCCGCCGCCAGCCCTTGCCGCCGGGCCCGAACCGGCCGCGGCGGCCGGGGTCGCGCCGAATCAGGACCGGCTCGCCGCGGCCGAGCCCGCCCGGCGCCAGCCCAGCCAACTGGGGCGCGGCAATCGGCAGGCCGGTGCAATCGGGCAGGGACAAGCCCAGGGACAGGGACAGAAGCCGGCCGACAACCCGGCGGGCCGCGGAAACTACGCGGGCACCATGCTGCGGGCGAAGGAGAACAGCCAGGGCGCGGCGGACTCGTATGCCGTTACATTCGCCGGGAACCAGGCGGCCCAGAACAACGGCGGTCCCGGGCAGAATCCCGCCTCGAACAACGGCGGGCAGCCGGGGCAGGGTCAGGCCCCGGGTCTCGACGCGATGAAGGAAAGGCTCGGCGAGGTCCGGCAGGGCTTGCCCCTCGGTCAACCGAACGGCGCCGAGGCGGGTCAGCCGAATCAGCCCGGGCAGCCGAATCAGCCCGGCATGGGCGGGTCCGGTCAACCGAACTCCAACCAGTCCGGCCAGCCGGCCGCCAATCAGCCGGGCCAGAATCAGCCCGGCATGAGTCAGTCGGATCAGCCGGGCGCCAACCAGCCGGGTCGGCCGAACGTCAATCAGCCGGGCCAGGCGAATCAACCCAGCGAGAATCAACCCAGCCAGCCGAACCAATCGGGTCGGCCGAATCAGCCCGGGCAGATGAATCAGCCTGGGCAGGCCGGAAACAATCGGGCACCCGTCCAGGCCGTTACGGCGTCCCCTGCCCCGGCCACTGCCCCGGCAATGGACAGCAAGCTCTTCGCGGATCAGGCCGCGCCGGCCGAGGCCAAGGAGCGGGAGGAGTTCCTGCCGGTCGTGGACAACCCGTTCCTCGCCACCGATCGCGAGCGGCAATCGACGTTCTCGGTCGACGTCGACACCGCCAGCTATGCCAACGTCCGGCGCTACCTGATGCAGAACCTGATGCCGCCCAGGGACGCCGTGCGGATCGAGGAGCTGATCAACTACGTCCCCTATGCGGATGCCCCGCCGCCGGCCGGCAGCCCGGACCCGTTCGCCGTGCACGTCGAGGTCGCCGGCTGCCCGTGGGCGTCCGACCACCGGCTCGCGCGGATCGGCATCGCCGCCCGGCCGATCGACCAGTCGAAGCGCCCGCCGAGCAACCTCGTCTTCCTCATCGATGTCTCCGGCTCGATGGACGAGGAGCTGCCGATGGTCCAGTGGGGGCTGAGCCAGCTCGTCGAGCAGCTCAACGAGAACGACCGGGTGGCGATCGTCGTCTATGCCGGGGCGTCGGGCGTGGTGCTGCGGTCGACCTCCTGCCAGAAGAAGGCCGAGATCCTCGCCGCGATCGACCGCCTGCGGGCCGGCGGTTCCACCAACGGCGGCGCCGGCATCCAGCAGGCGTACCAGGTCGCCGTCGAGAACTTCATCAAGAACGGCACCAACCGCGTCATCTGGGCCACCGACGGCGACCTCAACGTCGGCATCACGGCGCGCGCCGAGCTGGTGAAGCTGGTCCAGGAGAAGGCCAGGAGCGGCGTGTTCCTCACCGTCCTGGGCATCGGCACGGGCAACATCAAGGACGGCCCGCTCGAGCAGATCGCCGACAAGGGCAACGGCGTGTATGCCTACATCGACTCGGCCCGCGAGGCCTATCGCGTACTGGTCGAGCAGATGGGCTCGACCCTGATCACCGTGGCCAAGGACGTGAAGGTCCAGGTCGACTTCGACCCGGCCCGGGTGGCGAGGTTCCGCCTGATCGGCTACGAGAACCGCATCATGGAGCACCAGGACTTCGCCAACGACGCGAAGGACGCTGGCGACATCGGCGCCGGCCATCACGTCACGGCGCTCTACGAGCTGGTCCCCGCCGCTCGAGCGGGATCCGGCCGCGGCGAGCCGGACCGGGTGATGACGGTGAAGCTCCGCTACAAGAAGCCGAGCGAGAGTACCAGCCAGCTCCGCGAGTTCCCCGTGGTCGACCGCGGTCAGGACTTCGGCCACGCCTCCGACGACCTGAAGCTCGCCTCGGCGGTCGCCGGGTTCGGGATGCTGCTCCGCGACTCGTCCTACCGAGGCTCGCTGACGTATGCCGGCGTCCTGGAGATCGGCCAGTCCATCCTGGGCGGCGACCGCTCTGGCTACCGACAGGAGTTCGTCGACCTGGTGCGCCGGGCTCGTGGACTCTCGGCCGAGACCCGGAAGTGAGCATCTCGACAGCGGAGTGTCACCCGGGGATTTGCATTCGTCACGCGACTTCAGAGAAACGCCGCGAGGACGTCGTCGGCCACGAAGATGCCTTCGCGAGTCAAACGCAGTCCCGTCCCGTTATCTTCAAGCGACCCCCTGGCCCGGTAGCGTTCGATCGCGGCGGCGGCGAGCTGGTCGATGTCGAAGCCGGTCCGCCGGCGGAAGTCGGCGCGGTCGAGGCCGAGGCGCGTGCGCCTCAGCATCAAAACCGCCGTCTCGCGGGCGCGCTCCTCGGGCGCGAGCTGCTCGGTCGGGCCGGTGGCCGGCTCGCCGGCCTCGATCCGGCGGAGGTACGCGGGCAGCTCGCGGGTGTTGACCGACCGGACCCCGCGGACGTACCTCGCCGCGCCGACGCCGAAGCCGAAGTATGCGTCGTTCGCCCAGTAGACGAGATTATGCCGCGAATCGTGGCCCGGCCGGGCGAAGTTGGAGATCTCGTACATCAGCAGCCCGGCACCGGCGAGGCGGTCGATCGTGTGCTCGTACATCGATCGCTCGAGTTCCTCATCGACCGGCCGCACCTCGCCCCGCGAGCGCTGCTTCCACAGCTCGGTCCCTTTTTCGAACACCAGGCCGTAGCAGGACAGGTGCGATGGGCCAAGGTCCAGGGCGATCTCGAGGTCGCGCCGCCAGTCCTCCAGCGACGAGCCCGGAACGCCAAAGATCAGGTCGAGCGACCAGCGCGGGAACCGCGGGCCGACGATCGCGACGGCCGATTCGACCTCGGCGCGGCCGTGGTGGCGCTCGAGGACCTGGAGCGACTCGGGCCGGAAGGATTGCGCGCCCAGGCTGATCCGGTCGACTCCGGCCGCCGCGAGGACGTCGGCCTTCTCGGCGTCGAGCGTGCCGGGATTGGCCTCGACGGTCCACTCTCCGCCGGGCGCGAGCACGAACCAGCGGCGAATCAGGCCGGCCAGGCGTTCGAGTTGCCCGGCGTCGAGCCGCGTTGGCGTCCCGCCGCCGACGAAAATGGTGTCGACTTCGCGGGGCTCGCCGAGCGAGAGCGCGAGCTCGCGCTCGAGTGCGTCGAGGTAGCGCCCGGCCATGTGGTCCACGCCCGCCAGCGAGGCGAAGTCGCAGTAGCCGCACTTATGCGCGCAGAACGGGATGTGGATGTACGCCGCGCGCGGCCACTGCCACGTGGGCTCGTCGGGCTCGGGTTCGAGCGGGCGGATCACGGCACGGCCTCGACGAATCGGACCTCGGGCACGGCGGCCTTCAGGGCGGATTCGACCCGCATCGTCCAGGCGAACAGGGCCGACGAGCAGGACCAGCAGCCGCCGGAGAGCCGGACCTGAACGACGCGATCCTCGTCGATCCCGACGAGGACGACATCGAGGTCCCCCTCCGATCGTAGCTCGGGCCGGACCTGCTCGTCGAGGACCTGCTCGATCCGCGCCAGCAGGGCCGGGCGGGCGTCGGGGTCGGAGCGATTCGTCACGGGAGGCATCATGACAAAAAACCCCGAATTGCGGCGAGCAACTCGGGGCCGGAGAGAGGGTGATTTCATCGCGTCGCCCGGACGCGGTCTCGGGCGGGCGTGCTGGTTCGAAGCGAGCCGAGCCGCGTTGGATCGAAGCGGCGGAGCCGGGACGCGATCAATAATCGTCGTAGCCGCCGCCGCCACCACCACCGCCGCCGCCATATCCGCCGCCACCGCCGCCGTAGCCGCCGCCACCACCGTAGCCGCCGCCGCCGCGGTAGCCGCCGCCACCGCCGCCACCGCGGTAGCCGCCACCACCACCGCCGCCGCCGCCGCCCGGGGTCCGGGGCCGCGCCTCGTTGACCGTCAGACGGCGACCGTCGTGATCCTGGCCGTCGAGGCTCTCGATGGCCGCCAGGGCCTCTTCATCATTGACCATTTCCACGAAGCCGAATCCCCGGCTTCGCCCGGTCTCGCGGTCGCTCAGAACCTGGGCACTGCTCACAGTCCCATACTGCTCGAAGATCTCCTGGAGATCCGCCGATGTGACTGTGTACTTGAGGTTGCCAACGTAAAGCCGCTTCGCCATCGCACTTGCCCGGAAAGGCTCTCCACCGACCTCAGCGGAAGGAACAACCCCCTCTACGAGGCGGGGGCAACAGGCGGATCGCCCGATCGCCGACCACCCGACAATCGAATCCCGCCAAGGAGGACGGCAAGTCAATCCTCGACCGGCCACCGTCAGCCTGGATCGTTTGTGCTTGCAAAGTATAAGAATCTCGCGGGGTCGTATCAACGATAAAATTACGATCCACTCGAAATCGCCGATTTCTTTCGGAGGTCCGGCCGAAAGACGGGTCCGGCCCGGGCCATTCGGCCGGTCGCGGTCGGTGCTGGCCCGGGCCCAACCGGGGAGCTAAGATGGACCGCGCGCGGGCCCATCCGGCGGCCGGCGCGATCCCGGCTATCGCTGCCTTGATCGGCCCCGCCCCGCCCTGACCTGACCGGCCCGACCGGTCGCCCCCCAGTTCCCGTTGAGGAGAGCGCAGAGATGACCCACAGCGGCTTCCGATCGGTCGCGGCGATCACCGTCCTCGTCTCGCTCGCGGCGGCATCGGCCCGGGCGCAGACCCTCCGGCTCGTCGGCCGTGGCGGCGAGGCCGCCTGGGGCGAGACGCCCGTGCTGGTCGAGGTGAAGTCGCCCGCGATGCCCGGGGCCTATGTCCTCGAGGGCGGCCAGGGATCGCCGATCCCGGCGGTCGTCTTCGCCGAGGACGACCGCCGATGGCTGGCGGCCGTCCT
>DAIDHB010000449.1 GCA_027452145.1 Planctomycetales bacterium | reverse complement strand
GGACCACGGCCAGGATCCGACCGCGGTGCGCGAGCGCGTGATCGTAGGGGCAGCGCGGCTCCTCGCCGGTCATGGCTTCGCCGATCGAGGCGATCATCCGCTGCACCGTGCCTTCGAGGTCGCCGTCTACGATCCGCACCTCGACGAACCATTCGTTTGGGTCGAACCGCGCCAGGTCCGTGAGCGGGCGCACCCTCTGTTCCCAGGTGATGGCAGGGTGACGGCCCGTGTCCTTCGTGTGCCAGGTGAGCCACACCGATTCCGCCAGCGTGCGGAGCAGGCGGCGATGCCTGTTTGTGGTCTCGTCGAGGAGCGGAAGAGCCGCGGTCGGCTGCGTCTGCGATGCGGGCATGAGCTTGTCCTTCCTGATGTCGGCCGGATCTTGCGATCATCGCTCGGCCCCGACCGGTCGATGAATACTGCGGTGGTGTCGCACCCACCGCAACCTCAATCGGGCCTCCTGCCGATCGACGGTTACTCCCGAGACTCTCGAGGTACCGTCTCCCGGGCCGATCCGTCCGCCCAGGTTCGCCGACGACTCCCCGGCCCCGATCCGCTGGCGAGCAGCGGGCGGCTTGGAAGTCGGACCCGACGGCGCACCCGATTCGCGCGCCGCCGGGCAGGCCGCAAGGCGGCCTCAAACGATGGCGGGCGGAGCCGCCGTGATGCGGTCCGTCGGCAGGGATTCCCGGACGCGCCGTCTCTGAGATCGCCAGCGGCGGTATCCGCGGAGGAGCGCGTCCTCCAGGGTCCGTCGATCGGGCGTCTCGTCGAAGACGTACCGGCCTGCCACGGCCGCGATCCCCGCAAAGAACCCGGCGAGGTCCACGTGCGGCCGACACGGGCCGAGCTGCTCCACCCACCCCGCGATCGCGTCGCGGGCCCGGGCCGGGGGCGTCCGGCTTCGTGTGCGCCACCTCCTGGGCCTCGTCAAGCTGCACCCAGCACCGGTCCGTCGGCCGGGCCTCCAGGCCGCCCGGCCCCTTGCGGAGCCGGAGCCCGAGCCAGTCGGCAGTCTCTCCCAGGAGGAGACCCCGCACGGCCGACCCGAGGCCTGCCTTGAGGCCCATGCCGGCGGCCCGCAGCCGGGCAGCCAACCTCTCGTGCGCCGCCCGGGCCGCGTCGCCGTCCCGCGCCAGGATGAGGACGTCGTCGGCCACCCGAATCAGCGGTGTGGCCGGCCGGTGCCTCGCCCAGGGCCGGTCCAGGACGCGGTCCAGGTAGACATTCAGCAGCAGCGGCGAGAGGCTGCTCCCCTGCGGGATGCCCCTCGCCGCGTCGCCGTCGGCCACCACGATCCGGATCAGCTCGACGATGTCGTCGGCGGCCAGACTCGCCCGGACGATGTCGATCAGCCGCCCCAGTGGGACGTGATCGAATGCGTCCTTGACGTCGTCCGGTGCCCAGCACCACGAGCCATCCCTCTCAGCGATCGCCTCGGCGTGGGCCAGCGCGTGTTCCCGGCCGCGTCCCGGCCGATAGCCGTAGCTGGTCGGCGCGAAGCGCGGGTCGAGGAACGGCTGGACCACCTGGACGATCGCCCGCTCGACGACGCGATCCTCGACGTCGCGGATACGCAGCGTCCGGAAGCCGCGGCCGGGCCCCTTGGGGATTCGCACCTCGCGGTGCGGTCCCGGTCGGTATCGGCCGGACCGGATCAGGCTGCCGAGGGCTCGTGCGAGCCTCCAGCGGGCCGATCCGTCGAGTTCGTCGAGAGTCAGGCCACCCGGCCCCGCGGCGGCACCGCCGTCGCGGGCGAGGTGGTCGATAGCGCAGCGGAGATTGCGAGGATCGGCCGCCCTCCCGAACAGGCAGCGAGCGAACTCGGTTCGCTCTCGGCCCGTGCGGCGGGCGGCATCGGCGGACTCACGCTCGTGACGGCGCAGGAAGTCCCGGCGCGACCCCTCGTGGAGGTCGGCGGGTACCCGGCAGGCACGAGCGCCGGCGGGTCGAGTCGAGCCCCCTCGCCGGCCGGGGCTGTTGTACATGAAGGTCTCCTTTCTCGATCGCCCGGTCCGATCCCGGCCGATTCGGGCCAGTGGCTGCCGAGCGTCGCGATCTACGCGATGCCGCGGACCGTCGGCAACCACCGCGTGGTTGTCCATCCGGTCGCACGATCATCGGAGCGATTCGGTCGGTGCAACGCAACGCGAGCCGCTTTCGCGCCGGACGGAAGGTCGCGGACGGACGGAACGAGGCAGTTCCTTCCCGGCTCCCACAGCCGGATCCGGGGGCGGCTACTCGATTCGTCCCGCGTCGCTTGGCGAGCTCCCGCGCCTCGGCCTAGCCGCGACCGAGACGCGGCACGCGGCCGGCGGCCCGGCCCGATTCTCCTAGCTCTAGGAAGATTCGCCGCAGACGACGCCGCATCTCGACCGGGACCGCCCGACTCGCGTGTCTCGGTCGCGGCCAAAACCGTCAGGTTCCCCCCGGCTCTGGCGGCCCCGCGCCCCGTCGGTATATCGCACGAATTGCCGGTAATTACTGCACTCACGGCCAGCCCGCGGCATCGTCGGCGCGAGCCGGCCCGGGACGAAGTCGCTCGCCTTCGGGCGCGACGGCCGTCAACGGAGCAGGGGGCGGCCGGCCGCGGGCCGGGTCCGTCGTCGCCCCCGTCGGCGCGATGCACGGGCTCGCGGCCCCGTCGGCTGCGATGCCTCGTCGATCGCCGCCCCCGGGGCCGTCGACTGGGGCCCGGTCCCATGGACCGACCGTCGCGGACATCCGGGATATCTGCTGCCGACAGTCCGACGGCGGTCGCTGCCGGACGGCGCGACGGGCCGGGCGATCGCGAGCTTGCGGTCCGAGCCTCGGCGGGATGGGCTTGCGGCTCCGCCGACGCCGGACGGCAGGGGCCGGTATGCCGTCCGCTACGGACCGCCGCCGATGATGACCGCCGGACGTTGCTGTCCGATCCGACATCTACCCGGTCCTCGCCCAGTTACGAGCAAGAGGGCGCGGGAGGCGTCCGGTGGTCGAGGGCTATCGCCGCGGAGGAACATCTCGTCGAGGTCGACGACGCGGTCCGGCTGGTCCGCGAGCAGAGTCGCGGTTGTTCTTCGACTCAAATGTCCGGCGGCTGTCGGGCTGCGTGGGCCGTGATCGACACGGTCGTGGAAGCAGCGACCGGTTGAATGCCCGGGCGGCATCCTCCGAGCCGATGCCGTCCCCGTGGAGCCGATATCGAACCGCCTCGCGTCGATCGGTCCGAGAATCGGACTCGTCCGGCGGATTTCCGAACGCAAGTCACCGGGCGATCGCTGCGTCGATCGAGTCGTGCATCGGGTCCGGCCCGTCGCGGCCGCTCCTCGGCCCGCTCCCCCGACCCCGTCACGGGACCCAGCCGCGGTCACGGTAATCGGCGCGCCTGGCGGTCGTCGCGGCCCGGGCGGTCTGGTCCTGGTGGTCGGCGAGATCGACCAGCAGCACGGCCCGGTCCTCCACCCGCGGCCCGGGCGGCACGAGCGGGATGCCCATGGGCCAGGGAATGCGGTCGGCCCGTAGGACGATGTCGGCCTTTACTCGGCCCTGATCGCGGGCATACAGCCACGTCGCGATCGCCCGCCTCGCCGGTTCGACGGAATCCTCGCGACCGGGACCAGGTGCACCCGTCTCATAGCCGGCCGCGTTCTCGAGCCGCTCGACGGATCGCACCGCCCACCCCGGCAGGAGCCGCCCCAGGACGCGGGCGTGCTCGGGCGCCTCGACCAGCACGACGACCGCCGGGTCGGCTGGCGGCCTCGCGGCTCCTTCCCCGCCGAGGAACAGGCCGTGCTCCCAGAGCGGGGCATCGTCGCTCGAAGCGAGGGCCGAGGCCAGCCTCGCGATCGCCGCGTTCCGCGCGGGGTTGTGCCAGATCGACTCCCTCTTCCACGCGAGGCCCAGCGGCAGATCCGGCAACTCGCCGCCGGTCCAGTCAGCGAATACGGCCCGGAGCACGACCGGGCCGTCGTCCGCGGCGCCGAGCCGGCCGATGACCGGCCCGATCCCGGCCTCGATCAGGAGCCGCTCGCGGCGGCCCAGCCCGTCGCGATCGTCGAGCAGCCCGTAGATCCGCTGACGACCGAGGTAGGCGTGCTCGCGGCGAGCTCGCGCATGCAGGGCCTGCCGCGCATCGGCGAGGACGACGACGCCCGCGACGGTCGGGTCCAGGCCGCCGAGGGTCCCGACCTGGACGCGGAAGT
Organism: Planctomycetales bacterium; assembly: GCA_027452145.1. Lineage (GTDB taxonomy): Bacteria > Planctomycetota > Planctomycetia > Isosphaerales > Isosphaeraceae > JAKAUH01. Next base: position 2,319 of record DAIDHB010000449.1, on the reverse strand, counting down.
CAGACCGCGTGAGCTGGCGAGTGAAGCAGGCAATCGGCTCTTCGGCCCGAGACGACAAATCCCGGGCGATCTTCTTCGCCTCGGCCCGCGTGGACGCGAAGACCATGATCTTGCCGGCCGGGAAAAGGCGGATGATCAGCCGCAGCGCGGCGAGCCGATGACCGCGCGAACGGGCGGCCACCAGGCCCCTCCGGCTGCCAGCGAGGACGGCTGCGAGCCGGACGATGTCCGCGCGCTCGCCGACGAGGTCCGGTTTGGAAGCCGGTACGACCGACTCGGCGCGGTCCTGGACATCGACCGAGTAGCCGGCCCTGCGGGCGGCCGCGACCAGGCGCTGTACGACGCCCGAGGGGACGTGCAGATCGTCATGGTCGTCGATCTCGAACAGCGGCTCGGCCTGGTGGACGCGGCAGAGGCCGCCCCGGGCGTCCACGGCGAAGTCGCGCCGCACAACAGCGAGTTCCGCCGCGAGCGCGGCCAGCAGCTCGCGCGGCGGCCGCCGGAGCGTGGCGTGGCCGCCGTGGTCACGGATCAGCAGGGCAGGCCCGCGGATCGCCGCATCGTTGCCGGACCGCCCGCAATTGATCGACGTCGTCTTCACGTTCCGGTCCACCCCGATGTTGGGCAATGTTGGTTCGGCGGCTGGCGGCCGGACCGTCGGGCTGAGCGGCCCGGTCGGGGCAAGGGCCGCACCGTTGGAAGGGGCGCCGGACGGCGGTGTGCCGGCTGAGGCCCCTATCTCCGCGGCGGGCCCCGCGGACGGCCGGCGGCGCCGCGTTGCGGTCCTGCGGCGCCGCGTTGCGGTCCTGCGGGACCGGATGGACGCCGTCGAACGACCACCGTTGGGCAGCCTCGCCTTCGCCAGGACGCGGCCACCGTCCGATTTCAGCCGCGGCAGGTGACTCGCAGCTCGAGTCGCTGGGTCGGCTCGACGCGGTCCCGGAGATCCTCGATCTCGTCCTCGCTGAGGATCTCCGTAAGTCGGGTCTTCGTGAGCAACCGCTGCGAGTAACTCCGAAGGTTAGCGTGGTATGCACCCGGCTCGATCGGGGCGTCGGCGGCGAGCCGCCGCATCAGCTCGGCTCGCCTCGCCCGGATTTCGTCCGCGAGCCGGGTCTGTTGCGCCCTGAGTTCGGCGTAGGTCCGCAAATCCTCCTGGGTGAGCCAGGGCGGCCGCTCCGCGAAGGCCCGGCCGTCACCCGCCGTGACAAGCGGGTGGCGTGGTACGGCGCGCCCCGGGTGACGGATGGTGGCGTACGATGCGAGGCTGTTGTTTCCGCCGTGCAAGTCGATGTCCTCCGGTTATGGCCTGGCCGGCGTCGCCGGCCCGGGATCGTGGGTCGTTCGATCCGCTCCTGTCAGCGCGCCTCCCGCCGCCAATCTGCGGCAGAGGACGGCAGCCGAACGACAGTAGCCTCCTACGCGATCCACCACAACTCGTGGTGGGCGCCGGTCGACAGATCAACCACCTGCAAGCCGCTGCTGCATCGTGGCCCACCGAAGCGACGAGAATGGCGGTCGCCAGATTGTCGGGCCTTCGCATCGATAGGAATCCCGCGATGCATCACCCGGAGGCGATCATCGAGTCGGACCGCGAAGGGCCGAGGGCGACGATCCCCGATGGCGACCGGCGAGGTCGAGCACGCGGTTCGGGGCAGGGGAGGTGTATCCGGAGAGCCCGAGGGTCGTCCGCTTCGATGGTCGTCGGATTTCGTTCGCCATTCGGCCGAAGATGCGGTCGTCGCTCGGCGAACTGACCTGCGAGCTCACGGGCCTTCGGTGCCGGAGCCGATTCTGGCAGGTTGTCGTCGGAGGGCCGGTCGCGGCGCACCCTGGTTGGCGTCGCGAGCCCGAATCGCCAGATAACTGGTAGCCATGATGTCCAGCTCTTCCTGGAGCGCTCACCGGAGGTCTGCGCCGTACGGCCATTGCTCGCGGATTTCCGCGGCCCGGAAAATAATTAACCTTCTGACAACTGTCAGCGTGCTAGGCGAAGGCGAACCGAATCCGCCGGTCCCCCAGCCAGGGGATCGGCGGCGACTCGCGATCCAGCGCCGCCTCGCGCACGATCGGGTTGTGGCTCCGCCGGTCCAACCGCACCTCGATCTCCTCGCCCTCGACCTTCACCGCCCCCGTCGTCTCGACGAACAGGCGATAGAGCTGCTTCGGCGCCGCCTTCTCGTAACCCCTCAGCTGCTTGCCCAGCCAGCGGTAGCAGCCGTTGGCCACCACCGTCAACACCGCGTCCAGGTCCACATTCAGCCGCACCTCGCTCGCCAGACAGTCGAGGTGGAAGAAATTCACGCTGACGCCCAGGCC
>DAIDHB010000448.1 GCA_027452145.1 Planctomycetales bacterium | reverse complement strand
GCCGACCATCCCGCCGGGCCTGGCCGAGGTCGTGACCACGATGATGCGGAAGCAGCCGGAGGAGCGGTATTCGACGCCGTTGCAGGTGGCGCAGGCGCTCGAGCCGTTCATCGACGACGGGGCGGCGGTCGTGCGGGGCGAGGCGGACCGGACGGTGTCCCCACCGCCGCAGACGACGCCGCGCTCGGGGTCGGCCGAGTCGCCTTTGGCGGTGCCGGAGTCGGGAGGTGCCGGCGAGGTCCCGGCGGTGGAAGCGGGCATCTCGTCGGGCAGCGGGATGCACGGCCTGCTCGGCCTCCGCGCATCGCCGACGGAGGCGGAGCCGAGCCTGGTGAATACGGTTGTGCCTGTCGCGAATCCGGCTGCGCCTGTCATCCCGGAGACCGCGACCGGTCCTCGGGGGCCGAGGGCGCCGGCGGCGATGCTGACCGGGCCCGCCGAGGCGAGTCCGGCGAGGCCCGATCTCGCCGCGGATGAGGCCGGCCTTCCGCTGCTGACGCCGAGCGACGATTTCGACCGCGAGGGGAGCGGACTGCCGATCGTCCTGGACCTGGTTAATGAGCCCTTGCTCGGAGCGCCGCCCCGGTCGCGCCGGTCGTCCGACTCGCGCGATACCCGGCCCGCCGGGACGGTCGTCGCGACCAAGGAGGTGGCAGAGCGGAAGGATACCCTCGGCGGACGGTTGGCGTTGTCCGCGTGGTGGGCGAGGGGTCCGATGGTCGCGGCCGCGGCCGTCGCCGCCATCGCGGCCGTCGCGATCCTGCTCCTCCTGGCGCGGCGATTCGCGGTGGGCCCGACACCGCCCGCGTCTCAGCACTCGGGCGGCCCGCGGAAGGGCTCCGAAGAGAAGAACCCGTCGCACGGCGCCCGGTCGAAGGAGGCGATGGTCTCGAACCTGATGGTCGGGTCGCATCTCCGCGACTTCGACGACCAGGGGGACGTCCCCGCGCGCACGCTGATCGAGGCCGTGAAGCTGGCGATGGGGCGGGGCGGCGGCAAGCAGGGTTACGTCGAGCTGTACAATCGCGAGCCCCTCGTGCTCGGGCCGGGCGACTTCGTCGACGTCCGCACGGCCAGCGGCACGCTGGAGATCCGCGCCGCGGCCGGGATTCGACCCGTGATCGAGGTGCCGATGGACGCCGGCCGGCCCTTCATTGCGACCGGATCGAATGTCCGGCTACGTCTCTCGGGCCTGACCCTCCGCGCCCGCTATTCCGCCCCCAGGCCGGCGGCCGCCCGCCGCTCTCTGATCGAGGCCGCCGGCGGGGCGAATCTCGAGCGCTGCGCGTTCGAGGTCGTCGGCCACCAGCGGCCCAACGGCTGCCGCGCGCTGTTCATGGACGGCGGGAACCTGGTCCTCGATCGGTGCTGGTTCGAGGGGTTCGACGAGGCGATCCGGGTGCGGGCCTACGGCACGACGGCCACGCAGATCAGCGGGACGATGATTGTCCCGGGGCTGGGGACCGCGGCCCCGACCGGCCCGACGCCCGAGCTGCGCGGGTGGCCGATCGGGCTGGAGCTGCTGCCCGGCTCGAGCCCCTCGCGTCGCTTGACGCTCGACCACTGCACGTTCGAGGGCACCGGGCTGCTGGCGGTCACCGGAGAGGCCGGAACCGGGCCGCTGCCGGTGGTGATCAAGCAGTGCGCCGTGAGGGCCGATTCGCTCCTGGCCTGGAGCCCTCACAAGGCCGGCGACCCGCTCAACGTCGACCTGCTGTGGCAGGGGCTGGGGAACCACTACCAGATCCTTGGCTCGAACTGGCTGGTCCCGTCGCCCGGTGCCCCGGCCTCCGCACCGCCGCCGCCGAATGTTCGGGACGCCGCGGCCTGGGGGAAGTTCGTGACCAAGGAGAGCGGCCCGATCGAGACCCGGATCCTGTTCCGCACTCTCCCGGACGCACGCCCCAATCCCCCTCGGCCCGAGGACTTCACCATCGAGTCGAACGAGCCCCCCGCCGCCCGCGCGGGCGCGGACCCCTCGCTCGTCGGCCCGGGCAGCAAGTGACGATCCGAGAAACCGGCGTCGTTAGAGCGCATTGCGGTTGCATGGCGCACGGGCGAGAGATGGAGGTTCGAGTCGGTGCCGGAAGCCCACGAAGTGGGCGTCAGGACGTAGCCGGGGGGCGTCAGCCCCCCGGACCGT
>DAIDHB010000447.1 GCA_027452145.1 Planctomycetales bacterium | reverse complement strand
AAAGCCCTGACGGAGCCGCGGAATGCAGGGCCGCGGCTTCGCTCGTCGGCCCAGTAGCCCGTCCGACCGGCAACAGTCAACCGCGAGGGGCACGATGCCGATCCCCGAGTTGAATGAGCACGGATTCCTGCCCGAGGGGATTTACGATGCCTCGCCAGACGAGATCCGCGAGCGGTTCGGCCGCTTCCAGCGGTCCGATCGACGCGCCGAATTGTTCTCGAGGTTGATGGTCCTGCTGGCGGAGATCCGCTCCACGGGCCTGGTCAAGGCCGTCATCGTGGACGGCAGTTTCGTGAGCGCGAAGGACGAGCCGTCCGACATCGACCTGATCCTGATCCTGCACGGGGACCACGATGATGGGGTCGAGCTCAGGCCGTTTGAGTATAATGTCTTATCGAAGCGCAGAGTGCGCCGTCGGTTCCATTTCGACATGGTCGTTGTGCGGGACGGCTCCGAAGCGCATCAGGAGTTCCTGCTCTTCTTTCAGGGAGTGAAGGCACGGGGCGACCTCCGGAAAGGCGTCATCAGGGTGATTCCATGATCAGCAACGACCAGGAACTCGAGTCCTCGCTCCGGGCGATCGGGCACTTGTACCATGCGATGGCGTCCCTCCGCCGGGACGTCCTTCCGAAGAGCCGCCAGTGGTTCAACCTGATGGCCGAGGGGCCGTACGACGAGATTCGCAAGATCCAGAAGGACATCGAAGCCTACTGCGGCATGAATGACGTCGAGTTCCCGGACGAGGACGCCTCCGAGTCGGAAGACTCCGAGACTCCCGCCGAGCCGTCGTCGGTCGGCTCCTGATCGGATTGGAACGGCCCGATCGGGCCGCCGCGGCCGGGCTCACCCCGGGCCGGCCGCATCCTGGTCGGCCCGGGCGGCGTTGCGGGCCGGCGGGCCGACGGCACCTGGTCCGGTTCTCCCTCAACACGGCGCCGCGTCTGCCCGCTCCGTCGGCCTGGCTGCCGACGGTCGGGCGGGTGACGTCCGTCGGCTCCCGGCCGGCGGCGACGAGGGCCCGGACGGGCGGATCGGACCGACCGGCCGGACCATCGGACAACTGTCGATTCGGATCCCGACCCCTTTGCCCGGTCCCTTTGCCCGGTCCGAAGTGCGTGCGTGTTTGTGTAGGTGGTTGTGCCGGGTCCCGACCGTGTTGCGTTGTAGCCACGACGGTACAGGAGTTTCCGAGAAGAGAAATAAAAGCGGGATGCCCCCTAGCATAGTCCCATGCCGCGGCGCATAATGCGAGGATCGTCTGTCCACGCGGCGATCGCGAGCTCTAGACAAGACATTGATATTCGTTCGTGTGATCACAACTGTATGGCGATGTGGCTCTGGCGGTCGGAAAGGGGCGATTGGACTCTGCCCGCAGTCGACGGCTCCGTCGGAGGGATGATCGATGATCGGTGCGCTGATTCTCGTTCTCACCATAGGGGCGGGTGCAGCGGGGATCGGGTATCTGATCCATTACAACGCTCAAGAGCACAGGGCGCGTGAGGCGTTGCGGCGAGAAGAGGAAGCTCGATTTCGAACCGCCTTGCTGCACGAGCTGGGGAAGAGGCGAGGATCCTCTTTCAGGCTTTCGGAGTTCATCGCGAAGTGCGAGGTGCCCGATGACCTTGCCAGGCGGGTCGCGGAAGACGTTTACGCCTGCTACTACCGAAAGGTGATTGCCGATGGCGTGATCGCCCAGGAGGAACAGACGAGGATCGGTCTGTTGACGCGGGCGCTGGAGATCGACCAGGAACAGGTCCGCCGAATCGAGCAGTATGCCAAGGAACAGACCTATAGCCAGGCCGTAGACGGCGTGCTGGCCGATGGGGCCGTTACCGACGACGAGGCGAGGAGCCTGGAATCGCTTCGGCGCGGACTCGGCATCTCGAAGCAAGACGCATTCCGATTGACGGGCGATGTTTCGCGATCAAGCTACCTCGCCACATTCCGACGGATCGTTCGGGATGGTGTCGTGACCCCCGAGGAACGCGCAGAACTTCTCCGATGCAAGAAGGCTCTAGCCCTTTCGGACGACCAGGCTGACTCGATCGTACGAGCTGAGGCGTTGACCTTGTATCGGGAAACCTTCGCGATGGTCGTTCAGGACGGCGTGATCACGGATGAGGAGGAGAAGACCCTGGCCTGGCTCCAGGGCTGGGCCGGGTTGCCAGATTCCGACGTTGCCGAGTACCACGCCAGGATGAGGATCGTTAAGCGGCTTGCCGCCTATAGGGAGGGGAAACTACCAGTCGTCAGGACGCGGGCGATCCTGGAAGGCGGCGAGACTTGTCACTGGGAGAGTGATTGTACGTTTGAATATAAAACTCGCACTCGTCTCAACGAGATAACTGGCAACCTGATCGTAACGAGCAGGAATGTGTTTCTCGCGTCCCACTCGAAGTCCTTCTCTTTCAAGCCATCGAAAATCTTAGACATCATGCGGTTCTCCAATGGTTTGGAGATCAAGGTGAACTCCGGCCAGGGGTCTGGACGTTACCGCGTAGCCGGAGCCGAGGAGTTGGAGGCGATCCTCACCGGGGTCGTTCGGAAGCACAAATACCTCCTGTGTGAGAACTATTCTTCGGAGAGAACCAGGCACATTCCGGATGAGGTCAAGCGAGAGGTCTGGGATCGCGATGGGGGCCGCTGCGTGAAGTGCGGCAAGAGCGACTATTTGGAATTTGACCATATCATCCCCCATGCTAGGGGAGGCTCCAACTCCGTCAATAATGTTCAGATATTATGCCGAAGGTGCAATCTCCTGAAAAGCGACCGCATCTGATGCGAGTCGGCTCTATGGCCATGTTGCCCAAGATGCATCGCGGTCGGGTGGCCTTTCTCCACCGCTTCCGAACGAGGTCCAAGCGAGTCCCATTCCATGAACGAGCAAACCGAATACGCCGGGTTCGAGGCAAGCGAGTTCGCCGAGAATCCGGAACCGCGCGTCCCCTGCGTGCTCTTGCTGGACGTGTCCGGCTCGATGTCGGGCCAGCGCATTGCGGAGCTCAACCAAGGGCTGATCACTCTGAAGGACACACTTTCGGCCGATTCCCTCGCCAGCAAGCGGGCGGAGATTGCGATCGTGACATTCGGCGGTACGGTCGAGGTCGTTCAGGACTTCGTCACCGCCGACAGATTCCACCCGCCGCAACTGGCCGCCTCTGGTAGGACGCCCATGGGGCAGGCGATCGTCACCGGTCTTGAGATGCTCGCCTCCCGGAAGAATACCTACAAGGCGAACGGCATCGCCTATTACCGACCCTGGGCCTTCCTCATCACGGACGGCGGTCCTGACGACGGGTGGCAGGCCGCCGCCGAGATGGTGAAGCAGGGGGAGGCGTCGAAATCCTTCGCTTTCTTCACGGTGGGAGTGGAGGGCTCGGATTTTGACGTCCTGGCGAAGATCTCCACCCGCGCTCCAGTGAAGCTCAAGGGCCTCAACTTCCGAGACCTATTTCTCTGGCTCTCACAATCGATGCAGTCGGTGTCGCAGTCCTCACCCGGGGACAAGGTGGTCCTCCTGCCCGCCGGCTGGGCCGAAGTTTGAGCGGGAGACGCCATGTGGAAGCTCGTCTTCGGGAGCGTGCGAGGGACTTCGCACGTCCAATCCGGGCAACCTTGCCAGGATCATTGCGCCGGCACCGTCGTCGGCACGGCGCTGGTCGCCGCATGCTCCGACGGGGCTGGCAGCGCCGAGCTGTCACAGTTGGGCTCGCGCTACGCGGTCGAGCGGTTCCTCGAGGAAGCTGTTCAGTCAGTCGGCGACGCCGCTCCGGAGCGCGAGGTGATCGGGGCCTGGGTGGACGCCGCACGCGCCAGGGTGCTGGAGGAAGCTTCCTCGCAGGGAGTGCCGCCCCGGCAGTTGGCCTGCACGCTCCTCGGAGCGGTCGCAGGCGTCGGCTGGACGGCCTACGCACAGATCGGTGACGGCGTCATCGTCTTCGATGGTGAGACCGGGTATGAGCTCGCCTTCTGGCCGGACAACGGCGAGTACGCGAATGCCACCCGGTTCCTGACCGACGAGGATTACCGCGACCATCTGCACATCGAGATCGTGCCCCGGCAGGTCGACGAGATTGCCTTGCTTACGGACGGGCTGCAGATGCTGGCGCTGGACTTCGCGCAGGCGCGGGTCCACGACCCTTTCTTCTCGCCCCTGTTCCGGACCGTGCGAAACGGTCCGGACGAGGAGACACTCCGAGCCTCGCTACTGGGGTTCATGGATTCGAGACGCGTCAACGACAAGACTGACGACGACAAGACTCTGCTCATCGCCACGCGAAATACTTCCAATGCCCCAGCTAGCGTACCCGACGCAACTGCGTGATCACCGGGGGAACGAGGTGCGGCTGCCGCCCAAACCGTTCGCGGTAGGCGGCGAGGGTGCCGTTTTCGATGTGCTGGGCAGGGACGACCTGGTCGCGAAGCTCTACACCCGGCCGCAGAGCAAGGAGCGTTGCGATAAGCTCCGGGCCATGGCCCAGCTTTGCAGGCCCGAACTGCTCAAGATTGCCGCGTGGCCTACGGCCACTTTGAGCAGGGGCAACGGCGCATCCATCGACGGCATCCTGATGCCGAAAGTCGCGGGCTATCGCGAGATCCATCACCTCTACAGCGTCGCACAGCGCAAGAAGGAGTTCCCGGACGCCGGCTGGGACTTCCTCCTCCACACCGCCCGCAATTGCGCCATCGCCTTCGAGGCGGTCCACGCGCACGGCCACGTGGTCGGCGACGTCAACCAGAAGAACGTGATGGTGTCCGGGAAGGGCGTCGTCGCCTTCGTCGACTGCGACTCGTTCCAGGTCGCCGAGGGCGCGCGCGTCTTCCGCTGCGGCGTGGGCGTCCCGGAGTATACGCCGCCGGAGTTGCAGGGGAAGAACTTTGCGAGCCTGGACCGGTCCGCGGATCACGACCAGTTCGGGCTGGCCGTGCTGATCTTCCACCTGCTGATGATGGGTCGTCATCCGTTCTCAGGCGTGCCGCTGACGCAGGCCGACATGCCCATCGAGAAGGCGATCCGTGAGGGCAGCTACGCTTACACGCGAGACAGGGCCGGGGCTCGTCTCAAGCCCCCGCCGAATGTCCCGCCGGTCGCGATGCTCGGCCCGGCCCTGCTCGACCTCTTCGAGCGGGCCTTCTGCACGCCGCGCCGGCCGACGGCGACGGAGTGGCAGGCGTCGCTGGACGCAGCGATGAAGCAGTTGGAGCACTGCAAGATCGATCGGAAGCATGTCTACCTGAAGGCCGCGGGCAGTTGCCCGTGGTGCGAGCTCGTCGCGGTGGCGAGGCTGATGTACTTCCTGCCTTCGCAGGTGACCTCCTCGACTGCCCTCGGGCCCGAGGACATCGAGAGGCTGATCACGAGATTGTTCGGGATCACCCTCGTTTTTGACGCCTACGCGCGACCCCGGCCGAAACTGCCGGTGGCCTTGGCCCTGCCCGCTGGGCTGCAGGCGGTGAAGAAGCCAGCCCCTGTCCCGTACCCGGCGGCGCCTTCACCGATCCAGAAGCCCGTGCTAACGCCGCTGCCGTTGGCCCCGCCGGTTCTACCGAAGCCTTTGCCGGTCCCGCTGCCCCCAGCGCCAAAGCCGGCAGCTAAACCGCCGCTTGAGCCGCATCCTCCGGCTCCGCCTGCTCTCCCGCCGCCTAGGCTCCAGCAGCTACCAGCAGCGCCTCTCCGCCCGGAGCCGCCGGAACTCGGACCGCCGGACAACCGCCTGGCGATCGTCTGCACGATCGGGATGGCTACCGGAATGCTTATAGTGTTCTTCGCCCAGCTCGTCGGAACCATTTTGTTCGCCAGTTTCACAACGTGCCTGTTGATGATGATCGCCACCGAGAAGAAGCGACGCGAGATGGCGCACAATGCCCTGAGCCAGGCCCACCAGACCGAGTGCGATCGCATCAACCAGGCATACGCCGAACGATGCCGGCCGATCCGAGAGGCAAACGATCGGTTGATGGCCGTATGGAGGTCTGCGAAGGCGGCCCAAGACGAGGCGCACGCAAGAGCCTGCAAGGCGGTCGACGAGCGGAATGCCCCCCAACTCGCGGCATTCGAGGCGGCCGAAGCTGCAATGCGGGCCGAGGACGACCGAAAGCGGTACGAAATCGCGGCGAAGAACCGCCAGATACTCGCAGAATGGGAGGCCGAAAACACGCGTCGCCAGGCGCACTATCAGCGCACGTGCATGGAGATCGAGGCCAAAAACCGGAATGTGATCTCGGCCTGGGAATCGCTCAGCGCCGCCCGGCAGTCGGAGTATGGCCGAGCTTGCAAGAAGATCGACGAGGAGAATGAGCGGGCGATCGCTGCTTGGAAGGCGGCTAACGGCCCATGGTTCGAGGAGGAGCGGCGTTGGCGGCAGCGCCTGGCTGCGGCAGAGGCCGAGCGGGACCGCCTGGAGTCCGAGCTTCGCTCGCAGCGCTCCGCGAGCCAGGCAAGATTCGATAAACGAAAGAAGGATGCCGAGGAGATTGTCTCGTCCCACGATAATGCCAGGCTGGAATATCGCAGGGACCTCCAACGGGCTGAGACGGATTCGAAGAAGATCCAGTTGGAAGAGCATCTCGAAAAGGCGTTGATCCGCGACGCCAAGATCAGGGGCATCACGGGAAGATGCATCCTCGCCCTGGAATCCTTCGGTATTGAGGCGGCCAATGACGTCGAGCTGCTGAAGTCGCGGAAGGTGCCCGGGATCGGGCCCGTGCTGAGCCGCCGGCTCTTCGACTGGCGCGGGCAGATAGAGCGAACATTCGTACCACAGCAGGGGTTGCCGGAATCGGAGCGCAGTCGAATCGCCAGACGCTACGCGCCCGTGTTCCTGCCCCTCGGGCAGACCGTCCAGGCGGCGCTCCGTGACCTGGAAGTCATCACATCGTCGCACCGGGCGCGCGAGCGAGAACTGGTCAAGTTGATCGAGGCGGCCGCGCAGAATGTGGCCGTCGCCCAGGCGCATCTGGAGGCCCTCAACAAGTTATTGTGACGTAGGCTGAATTTCATAAATTGAAGGCGAGTAAACGACCGGACCGACGTCGTGACTCCGCTCCTTGCCACGCGAATCACATCCTATGTCCCGCCAATCCTATCCGGCGCGTTTGCTTGACCAACTGGGGAACGAGGTGCGCCTCCGGCCCAAACCGTTGGCGGTCGGCGGCGAGGGCGCGGTTTTCGATGTGCTGGGCCGCGATGACCTGGTCGCGAAGCTCTACACCAGGCCGCAGAGCAAGGAGCGTTGCGACAAGCTCCGGGCCATGGCCAAGCTCTGTAGCCCCGATTTGCTCAAGATCGCTGCCTGGCCCACGGCCACGCTCAGCAACGGCAACGGCGCATCCATAGACGGCATCCTGATGCCGAGGATCGCCGGCTATCTCGAGATCCACCACCTCTACAGCGTCGCCCAGCGCAAGAAGGATTTCCCGGACGAGGGCTGGGGCTTCCTCCTTCATACCGCGCGCAATTGCGCCATCGCCTTCGAGTCGGTCCACGCGCACGGCCACGTCGTCGGCGACGTCAACCAGAAGAACGTGATGGTGTCGAGAAAGGGCATCGTCGCCTTCGTCGACTGCGACTCGTTCCAGGTCGCCGAGGGCCCGCGCGTCTTCCGCTGCGGGGTGGGCGTCCCCGAGTACACGCCACCCGAGTTACACGGCAAGAACTTTGCAAGCCTCGACCGGTCCACGAATCACGACCAGTTCGGGCTCGCGGTGCTGATCTTCCACCTGCTGATGATGGGCCGCCACCCCTTCTCCGGCGTGCCGCAGACGCAGGCCGATATCCCCATCGAGAAGGCGATCCAGGACGGCTGCTACGCCTACACCCGGAGCACGGCCGGGGCCCGGCTTAAGCCCCCGCCGCACGTTCCGCCGGTCACGATGCTCGGTCCGGCCCTGCTCGACCTCCTCGAGCGCGCCTTCTGCACGCAGCGTCGGCCCACGGCGACGGAGTGGCGGACGTCGCTGGATGCGGCGATGAAGCAGTTGGTTCCCTGCAAGAACGATCGGAGGCACGCCTACCTGCCGGCCGCCGGCAGTTGTCCGTGGTGTGAGCTCATCGCGGTATCGAGACTGATGTTCTTCCTGCCTTCGCAGGGGGCTTCCACGCCCGCCTTCAGGCCCGAGGACGTCGAACAACTCATCGCGAAACTGTCTGGGATCAGCCTCATCTTTGACGCGTATGTGCGACCCCGGCCGAATTCGCCGGTAGTCGCCTCGCTGCCCGCCGGGCTGCGGGCGGTAAAGAAACCGGCTCTCATTCCGTATCCGGCGGCACCGCCGCCGGTTCAGAAGCCCGTGCTCGTGCCGCTCCCGATAGCACCTCCGCCGGTACCCAAGCCTGCGCTGATCCCATTCCCCCCGCGGCCGCAGCCCACAAACAGACCCACGCTCACTCCGATGCCGGCCCCGCCTCTGATGTCAAAGCCCTCGCTGGTCCCATTGCCTCCGAAGCCGGAGGCGGCCCAGCGGCCCGCGCTCAAGCCACATCCTGCCCGACCCCACCTTCAACGGCCGGCGTTGACGCCTCATCCTCCGGAGCCGCCCAGTCCCCTGCAGCCGAAGCTCAAGGCGCTACCACCCGCGCCAACCCATCCGGATCCGCCGTCACTTGGGCCGCCGGACCGCTTCCTGGTGATCATCTGCATGGTCGGGATGGCTATCGGCATTGTCCTCTTATTCGTCGCCCTGCCTGTGGGAAGCCTTATGTTCGTCGGCTTCTGGGTGTGGCTGGTGCTCATGGTCACCACCGAGGATAAGCGGCGGGAGATGGCGCGCAAGGCCCTAAGGAGGGCCCACCGAATCGAGTGCGATCACATCGACGAGGAATATGCCGAGCTGTGCCGGCCGATCGAAGAGGAGAACCAGCGCCGGATAGCCGCCTGGCGAGCAGCGAGGGTCGCCGGGGCCGAGCAGCACGCGAGGGCGTGCAAGGGTATCGACGCCAGGAATGCTCGTCTGCTCGCGGTCTTCGAGGCGGCCCAGGCGGCAGCCTTGGCGGAGTGCGATCGGGAGTGCAGGGAGATCGATGACGGAAACAACCGCCTCCTCACGGCATGGGAGGCGACGAACAGGGCTCGGGTGGCGGACTACAAGCGGAGATGTGACAAGATCAACGCGATGAATCGCCTGGCGCTATTGCAATCGGAGGCCGAGAACGCGATTCGCCAGGAGCACTACCAGCGGACTTGCAGCGAGATCGAAGTCAAGAATCAGCGATCGATTGCGGAGTGGGAGGCGACGATCGCGGCGCGGGTGGCTGAGAATGAACGCGAGTGCCGCGAGATCGCCTCCAAGAACCATATCATGCTAATGGACTGGGAGGTCGAAGACACACGCCGCCAAACGCACCACCAGTTCACGTGCAAGGAGATCGAGGTCAAGAATCAGGGGTTGATCGTGGCCTGGGAGGCGCAAAACACTGCCCGGCAGTCGGAGCACGGGAGGACATGTCGGGAGATCGACGAGGAAAACCAGCGGGCGATCGCGGCTTGGAAGGTGGCTAATGAGCCATGGTTGGAGGAGGAGAAGCGTTGGCGGCAACGTCTGGCCGCGGCGACGGCAGAACTGGACCGCCTGGAGTCCGATCTCCACTCGCAGCGCTCCGCGAGCCGGACACGATTCGATACGCGTAAGAAGGAAGCCCAGCAGATCGTCTCATACCACTATAAGGTCAGGCTCGATTACCGCAGAGAACTCCAGCAGGCCGAGGCCGGTTCGAAGAAGATCCAGTTGGAGGAGCATCTCGATCAAGCTCTGATCCGCGACGCCAAGATTAAGGGTGTCAGCAGCAAATGTATCCTTGCACTGGAGTCATTCGGGATCCAGACGGCCAGGGACGTCGAATTACTGAAGACACAAAAGGTGCCCGGGATTGGGCGAGTACTTTGGGATCGGCTCTTCGATTGGCGGGAAGAGGTTGAGCGGGCATTCGTTCTCCGGAGGGCGATACCGGAGTCGGAGCGCAGCAGAATCGCCAGCCGCTACGCGCCGGTGTACCTGTCCCTTGGACAGACCGTTCAGACGGTGCTCCACGACCTGGAAGTCCTCACATCGTCACATCGGGCGCGCGAACGGGAGTTTGTCATGGCGATCGAGGCGGCCGTACGGAACGTGACTGTCGCTGAGGCGCATCTGGAGGCGCTCAAAAGGCTACTGTGAGCGTGGGTCTGGGTCATGTGGAATGCACGGAAAACGGTGTCCACGGAAACCGGTTCCGGTTCATCATTTCCCCCTCGGTCTGCCCGCCCGCGTCGGCCCCCGCCCTGCCGACCCGACTCGCCCCGATCCGCGGTCGGTCGGGCCGGGCGACGGCCGGGGCGGGGCGGACCGGGACCGGACCGGCTCGGCTCGCGTCGGGCGGGAAGGCCCAACCGACTCCAGGCGGCTCGGCGCCGCACTTCGCCCGGACTCGCCATGATCCGCGCCGCTCTGGAGACGCTCATGGAACAACAACCGATACAATCCCTGCAATCCGGATTTTTCTCTTCGAAACTCGGGAAATCGTCAAATAAAACAGCCGCCAACTTCGTATTACAGGTGCGTTCTTTGACAATTCGGTCGATGGTGATTCAGATCGCTCGGCCCCTGACGGCCGATCCGGCTCCGGGGCGACGTGGTTTCTGGTCTGCCAGCATGGATTCGTCGCTGTGGGTCAATCAGCGGGCGAGTCCGGCTGGCGTCCCGGATCTCCACCCCGTTCGGCTTACCGCCGGGTCTGGTTAAATGCGTGATGAGAGGGAGCTCGACGGCATCCTGCCTGGGCCGAGACCCGGCTTCCCCCTGCCGCCGCTGCCGGCAATCGGCGCGAACGAACCCAATTCCGGGGTTCAAGAAGGGCCAATCCGGTGATGAAAGCCCCGGAATCGTACGAACGAACCCAAAGATACGCGATTTGGGTAATTTGTATCGATTGCAGGGGGGGGGCGTCGGTTGGCGTGCGGTTCGACCCGGCAGATCGTGCATCCCTCATCGGCGGGAGCCGGCAAATGGCGCGAACGAACCCAGGGTCGAGTTCAGGTGGGCCCGGTCAGAAGGTGGAGGGCCGTAAAAGGTACGAACGAACCCAAGGATGTGGGGCCTGGGTGGACTGTGAGGGTTATTTGGTTCTCGCCGGACATGCCGGGCCGGACTATCTGGCAGTTGGCCGGGTTCGACGCAGCGTTCCTATCGGGGGTTGAGACGGCGACTTGCCACCGGTGATTTTGGCCCGCCGGGAGGTGGTCCATGGATCGGTCGATGACCCCATTCTTACAATGGGAACAGGGAGAGGAAGAGAGTGCTCGCTCCGGGCGGGCGGAGTTGCCGATTTTAGGGAAGAAATGACGGGCTTCCGGGCGCGGTGGGTCCGTGCCTTCGTCGGCTTTCGAGCGTACTCTTGGCATGGGGCGTCGACTGCGCCGGGGAACCACGGGCCAGGCAGGCGGAGGTCTCGCGATGTACCGCATCCTTTCGCTGGGGGTCGGGATCGTTCTCGTCCTGGGTGGGCTAGCCGCGGTTCCGACCTCGGCCCGGGGGCAGCAGGCCGCCGGTGATGGTGCGGGGGCGCCGTCGTCCGCCGGCCCGGAACTCTCGCCGTTGCCCGATCGGAACGCGGGGCAGGGCGGGTCAGCACCGAACATCCAGCCGCCGCCGGAGCCGGCTCCGCCGCAGGTGCGAGGGCAGGCCGCGACGCCCGAGCCAGCCGTCAAGCCGCTGCTCGAGGGGCCGTTGCATGAGGCTTTTCTCTCGCCGCGCAAGGATCAGCAGCCGACGCACGTGAGCAAGGCGCCGCCGGCTCCGATTAGCGAGCGGCCCGCCGTCGATCCGCCCAGCGTCCAGGCCGAGTGGATCGAAGGATACTGGGAGTGGGACGCCGGCCGGAAGGACTATCTCTGGGTGACCGGCACCTGGCGGGTCCCGCCGCCGGGGCGGTTCTGGGTGAATGGGTTCTGGAAGCGCGACGACCAGGGGTGGTATCGCGTGCCGGGGTTCTGGAGCGAGCGCAGGACGGATCGGCTCGACTACCGCAAGGACGGCCCGCCGCAGGACCGGCCCGACGAGGAGCCGGGCCAGCCTCCCGCCGAGGATTGCTTCTATATCCCCGGCCAGTACTACCCGGACGGCGATGGCGTGGTGTGGAAGAAGGGCTTCTGGGCGAAGGTTCAGCCGGGCTGGTCCTGGGTCCCTGCGCAGTGGGTCCGGCAGCCGGACGGCTGGGTCTTCCAGGATGGCTACTGGGACCGCACCCTCGATGAACGCGGCACCCTGTTCGCCCCGGCCCAGGTGACGGCGAAGGCCCAGAACACCGAGAACCTCACGTATCAGCCGTATACCACCGTATCGCCAGAGCTGTACGGCCAGCTCAACGGGGCGTTCGGCCGGCCGAACTCCAACTATGACGGCTATCCGGGCGTCTTCTACGACGAGAACGGCCGCTATTACGGCTACGCCGACTACGGCAACCTCGGGGGCTATTACGGATACCTCGACTACCCGGCCACCGGCAATGGCTATCCCTACTACGCGAGCCCGGTCCAGTACGGTGGAGGTATGGGATACGGGGGCATGGGGTACGGCTACGGCGTCCCCGGCGGGTACGGGTACGGCTCCGGCTACCCGTATGTCGGTTATGGCTACGGCATGCTCGGCTATGGCGGGTTCGGGCTGGGGATGGGGTATCCCTACTTCGGCGGCTTTGGCTTTGGCGTCCCGTACGTCGGGGGCTATGGCTTCGGATTCCCCTACTTCGGCGGGTTCGGGCTGGGGATGGGTTATGCCGGTCTCGGATATGGAGGCTTCGGCGGCTTCGGGGGATTCGGCGGCTTCGGCTACGGGGGATTCGGCGGGTTCGGGCTGGGGATGGGGTTGCCGGTTTATGGCCTCGGGTTCGGGTATCCGTTCTATGGGTTCGGATTTGGCTACCCGTTCTTCGGCTTCGGTTTCGGCTATCCGTTCTTCGGGGGCTTCGGCTACCCGTATTTCGGCGGATACCGTCCCTGGTGGGGGAATCGCGGCTGGTGGGGGCATCGCGGGTGGGGAGGCCATTACCCGTTCGCCAACCGGAACGTGAATATCAACCGGAACATCAACATCAGCCGGAGCGTGAACATCACGCGGAACGGCCAGACGATCACGAGGAACGTGAACATCTCTCGGAATACGAGCATCCACCGCTCGGTGGGCAACGCGCACGGCATGGGAGCGCCGGCCTCGTCGCACCCGTATGCCAACCCGTTCTCGCACAATGGGCATGCGGGGGCCGGGCGGACGGCTTCGGCCGGTCACGCCGCGGGCGGAAACGTCCGGCAGACGTCGGCCGTCGCGAATGGGTCGCAGGCGTGGCGGACGGCTTACAACGGGGGTTCCAGCGGGCACGCCGGGGTGGCCGGCCACACCGCGGCCGGGCACGCGGGCGGCGCGGCGGGAATGCACGCGGCGGCCGGGATGCACACCGCGGCCGGGATGCACACCGCGGCGGCGGGAATGCACGCGGGCGGCGTGCGGACGGGGACGGCCGGCGGCGCGGGGACCTCGGTGTACCGCGGCGGGGCCGGCGCCGGGGCCGGCCAGGGGATGGCCCATGCGGGAGCTGCCGGACGAGGGTTCGCCCAGGGTTCCGCGGGTGCCGGCGGGCCGGGACGCGGAATGGCGATGGGCGGCGGCGGTGCCGGTGCGATGCACCATGCCATGGTCGGCACCGGGGCGAGCCATTCGGGCATGAACGGCATGGCCGGAGGTCGGGCCGGGATGGGCGGCGCGGCGATGGCCAGTCATCCCGGGATGATGAACGGGATGACCGGCGGACACCCCGGCGCGATGGGCGGTTACGCGGGGCATCCCGGCGCAGTCGGTGGCTATGCCGGCCATCCCGGGGCGATGGCTGGCGGCTATGCCGGCCATCCGGGTGGAATGGGTGGTTTCGCCGGGCACCCCGGGGCGCTCGGCGGTTACGGAGGAGGAGGGATGCACGCCGGAGCCCCGCTCGGAAGCGGCTTCGGCGGCGGGATGCACTCCGGCGGGTTCGGTGGAGGCTTCGGCGGGGGCCACATGGGCGGCTTCAGCGGCGGGATGCACGCGGGCGGCATGGGCGGCGGCTTCCACGGAGGCGGCGGCGGACACGGCGGCGGGCATCACTGATCGCCCGATGGACTGGCGGGTGACGTCTTGACTTCGGCGAACCGGCGACTGACGTCGTCCGCCGTGACCCCGTGTTCCCTCGGGCCGAAGTAAGACGGGAACGTCGGTCTTCCGGACCTGTCTTCCTCGCCCCTGATCCCTCGCCCCTCGCCCCTATTCCTTGCCCCTGTTCCTCAATGCCGGAAGTGCCGTCGTCCGGTGAGGATCATGGCGATGCCGTGCTCGTCGCAGGCCTGGACGGTCTCGTCGTCGCGCTTCGAGCCGCCGGGCTGGATGATGGCGGTGACGCCCGCAGCGGCGGCGACATCGGGGCCGTCGCGGAAGGGGAAGAAGGCATCGGAGGCCAGGACAGCACCCCGGGCCCGCGGGCCGGCCTTCTCGACGGCGATCCGGACCGAGTCCAGCCGGCTCATCTGCCCGGCGCCGACGCCCACGAGCTGACCGCCGCTCGCCAGGACGATCGCGTTCGACTTCACCGCCGCGCAGACCCGCCAGGCGAAGGCCAGATCCGTGCGTTCGGCGTCGGTCGGGGCGCGGCGGGTGGCGATTGTGCCGGCGGCTGGGTCGGGCTCGAGCCGGTCCCAGTCCTGCACGAGCAGGCCCCCCTCGATCCGTCGCAGGTCGAATCCCAGGGCGGGCGGGACATCCGGGCCGATCGGGGCGCCGAGGTCGATCAGGCGCACGCTGTTCCGCCAGGTCGGCTTGGTGGTGAGCCACTCGAAGGCGTCGGGCTCGAAGCCGGGCGCGACGATCGCCTCGAGGAACCGGCCGGGTGCGGCCATCCGCTCGGCCGTCGCGCGATCGACCGGGCGGTTCAGCGCGACGATCCCGCCGAAGGCGCTCACCGGGTCGCCCTCGTAGGCGCGTTCGAACGCCGAGGCCGGGTCGTCGGCGACCGCGGCGCCGCAGGGGTTGTTGTGCTTGAGGATGCACGCCGCGGGCTCGGCGAACAGGCGGATCAGCCGCAAGGCGCTATCCAGATCGAGCAGGTTGTTGTACGACAGCTCCTTGCCGTGGCGAACCGAGGCCGTGGCGAGGTTGGGGCCGACCGGGGCCGGCTCGACGTAGAATGCGGCGCGCTGGTGGGGGTTCTCGCCATATCGCAGCGGCGACCGCCGCACGAAACCCAGCCCCAGCTCGGCCGGGAACATCTCGTCGGCCTCGGCCTCGTCGGGCGAGCGGAAGGCCCGTTCCAGGTAGGTCGCGACCGCGCGGTCGTAGCGGGCGGTGTGCCGGAAGGCGGCCCGCGCCAGGAGCCGACGGTCGGCCAGGGTCGTGCCGCCGGAAGACCGGAGCGCCGCGACCAGCCGCTCGTACTGGCCGGGGTCGGTCAGCACGGCGACGTGGGCGTGGTTCTTGGCGGCGGCGCGGATGAGGGTCGGACCGCCGACGTCGATGTTCTCGATGGCCTCGTCGAGCGTCGCGCCGGGGCGGGCGATGGTGGCCTCGAAGGGATAGAGGTTCACGACGACCAGGTCGATCGTCGGGAACCCCTGGGACTCGAGGGTGGCCATGTCGCCCGGGATGTCGCGGCGGGCGAGGATTCCGGCGTGAATCCTGGGATGGAGGGTCTTGACGCGGCCGCCGAGGATCTCGGGCTGGCCCGTGAACTCGGCCACCTCGGTGACGGGCAGGCCCAGCGCGGTGAGGCTGGACCGGGTCCCGCCGCTGGCCAGGAGCTCGGCCCCGGCGTCGGCCAGTGCCCGGGCGAGCTCGGGAAGCCCGGTCTTGTCGTGCACGCTCAGCAGGGCGCGGCGGATTGGTACGAGGCCGGTGTCGGTGGGGTTGCTCGGGCTGCTCATTCCGGTTCCTTCTCGGCTTCCTTCTTCTTCTGGGCGGGTGCGGGCTTGGCCTCGTCGGGTGCGGGCTTGGCCTCGTCGCCGGCGGGCGCCGCACCGGCCTCGACGGCACCCTCGGGTGGAGTGGCGGGCTCGGTCGGCGCGATGGCGCCGGGGGTTTCCTTCAGACCCTCGGGCGGGATGTAGCCGAATGGCGGCTTCGACGGGTCGCGGAGGAGCTTGGGTTTGGGCTGCCCGGTCTCGCGGATCGCCAGGATCATGCCCGAGCTGGTCGCGAAGTGCATCCGGTCGTTGAACCGGTTAACGACGTTCATGTCGTATTCGCGGAGGCTCAGCCCGGCGCGGAGGAGGCTCCCCGCGGGGTCGACCACGATCCGCCCGGTGGCCCGGTCCACAATGAACAGGTCGCGGTTGTACGACCGCAGGTAGATCTTCGTCGGCGTGATCGAGATCAGGTGTCCTCCCTGGGTCGGGACGGTCCACCGGACGCGGCCGGTCTCGGGTTCGAGGCTCGAGAGGTCGCCGGCGGTGTTGATCACGAAGATCTCGTCGTCGGCGACCATCGGCTCCTGCGCGATGGGGGCGCCCGAGGGGAAGGTCCAGACGATCCGCGAGGAGAACAGGTCCACGGCGTAGAGGATCTTGTCGGCCGAGGGGATCAGGAGGGTTCGAGTCCCGTGGCCAGCGAGCCCCTCGCCGATCGTTCCTCCGGTCGACACGCGATACAGCACGGTCGGCTCGTCGGCCATGACGACCCAGACCTTGCGGTCGCCGCCGCCGAAGGCCACGATGCTCTCGGCCGGCAGGGGACGGGTGGTGATCGACGTCCCTGCGTGGTAGCTCCAGAGGGGATAGGGCCGATCCCGGATGTGCTCGACCCCCTTCTTGTCGACGTCCTTGAGGCGAAATGCCTCGATCATGCCGTTGGTCAGGCCGACCATGGCTCGCGACTCGTCGCAGGCCGGGGTGGTCGTGGGGATCGTGCCCAGGTTGTGCCTCCAGATCGGCCGTCCGCTCCCGCGATCCAGCGCGTAGAACATGTTGGCATTGGTCACGAAGACGGCCCAGGAGTTGGCGGCGACGCCCCGCGCCAGCCCGGATCGCTCGCCCAGGCTTGCCGTCCAGAGGAGCCGGCCGGTCTCGGCGTCGAAGGTGTGCAGCCGGGCATAATTGGTTTGCGCGAAGAGGTGATCCTGGGTCCGGCTGATTTTTATCAGCCGCTCTGTCTCGACCAGCGGGACCACGGCGAACCACTGTCGTTCCAGCCCCAGGCGGTCGAGTGACGTGCGCCTCGGGACCAGGTCCCGGGGAAACGGCGACTGCGCCCGGGCCGACGATCCCAGGATCATCGTGAGCAGCACCCAAAGTGGCAGGGATCGGCGGAGCATGGACCAGGTCCTTTCCAACACCCGTGGCAGCGCCAGGACGGGACGAGAGATGCGGACTTTCCCCTCATTCATCCCTAGCCGACGACCGGCGCCGCGTCAAGCTGGAGGGATTGGGTCGCCCCCGGCATTTTCGTCGCATCGCTCCCAATCGGAACCGCAGGTCGCCCGTGCGGCCGCGATCGTGGCGGTTACTCGTGCGGTTCCGCGAGGTCGGGCTCGGCGTGGGGCGCCGGGACCGTGGACGCGGGGGGGAGGACGGCGTCGGGCGGGACGCCGGCCAGGCAGTGGGGACAGGCGGCCTCGGGGCCGACGTAAGGCCGGGCGCATCGAGGGCAGAGGCCCACGCTCCGCCGCAGGACGGGCAGCGAGGCGCGCAGGCTGGCGCCCTCGACGGTCGCGCCGAACACCTCGGCCGCCCGTGCCGCCAGGCCGACGACCTCGGGCTGGATCTTGCCGATCCGGAGCCGGCGATGGATCAGGTCGAGGAACCACCGGGCGAGGTCGCGCTCGATCTCGCCGCGGCGTTCGAATTCCAGCGATGGGCCCGCCAGGGCGTAGAGCTCCAGCACGCGGTCGGCGTCGTTGACCCGGCGGGCCGCGTCGATCTGGGCGATCCGTTCCTCGGACTGCCGGCGCCGGGCGGCTTCGAGCTGCTCGCGGAGGTCCTGCCGGGCCGGCTCGTCGGGGAACTCGGCTTCGAGGCGATCCAGCATCGCCTCGGCCTCATCCAGCCGGGTCTCGCGCAGGGCCGCGGCCAGCTCGGCAATCAGCCGTGTCCGATCGCTTCGATCCTCGGCCGGCGTGGGCGGGCCGGGGATACCGCGGGTCTCGAATGAGACCGCCAGCCGCTCGATCGCTGCAATTGCCCGGTCCGCCCGCTCCAGCCGGGCGGTGTCGATCCGGGTTTCCCGATCGTTGCGGGTGTCGAGGGTGTCGGCGATGGTCCGGCCGACCAGCTCCGTCGCGCGGGCGGCGATCGAGCCAGCCAATGCGATCGCCGCGGCGTCGATGCCGGACCGGATCATCGAGGCGGCCGTCGCGGCGGGGTCCCCCACTCCGGTCGCGAGCCGCGAGCCGCCCAGCAGCAGGCCCAGGAGAATCACGGCGCGTCGGACCGAGGGCCCGGAAGGGCGGTCGCGGGGTTTCGATGGATGGACGCCACCGGGCACCGCGGGATTCAGGGACGACGGCGGCGCGGCTGCGTCGTGTCGTGCGTCGGGGCCGTTCGTCGCCGTGGCGTCGAGGCGGTCCGTCGCCGTGGCGTCGGGGTGGATCTTGGACATCTGAGTGGTCGAACTCCCGCGTCGAGGCCGCTCGGTTTCCGCCGGAGATTATTCCGGATCGTCGGCCGGCAGGCCAGCGGGGACCTCCGCGGGAACGATCCCAACGAACGCACGAGGGCCTCGCCGGGCTGGCCTCCTGCCGCCCGCCTTGGCCCTCGTGCGATTGTCGCGCGTTTTCCTCGCCCGCCCCTGGAGGCTGTGCCCCGGCCGTCGAGACCTCCGCCTGGCCCCAACTCGCCCGCCCTTCAGGCGCCGAACTGCTTGGCGATCCGGTTGGTCGCGACCCGTTCCTCTTCGATGATGGATTCGTCGAGGTGATAGTGCATGAGGTAGGCGTCCTCGCCCGTGTCGAGGTAGTGCTCGCGGACGACCTCGGTGGCCCGGAAGCCGGAGACGCGGTAGAAGAGCTGGCCGGCCAGGTTCGTCTCACGGACGTAAAGCGCGATCCGGTTGCGGCGTTGTCCGGAGAGCTTGCCCACGAGCTTCTGGACCATCTGGCGGCCGATCCCCCTACGCCGGAACTCGGGATGGGTGGCGAAGTCGAGGACATGGATCTTGTTGCGGTGCAGCTCGTAGATCATGAAGCCCACGATCCGCTCGCCGTACTCGGCCACCATGCCGATGCAATTCCGCTGACGCAGGACGCGCAGGAATTCCTCCTCGCACCAGGGGTATTCGAAGCTCGCGTGCTCGATGGCCAGGACCTCGGGCATGTCGCGCCGGATCATCCATCGGATGTGCACGCGGGTCAACGCCGGGGAGGTTGGAATCGTGCTCATCGCGCCTCCTTCCATGGGACGGAACGCACGGACGACGACCGTCATGCCGCCGTGGGTAGTTCCGGTCAGAGCGATATTAAACCAGCGACTCCGGCGGTTGGGGTCGGTCGAACGGGAGACCCTGACGAGCGAAGGAAGTGCTGCGAGAGCCAGGCCCAGCCGGGGGTTCGTCGAGGCGAGGCGGATTCTAGCGAAGTCCCCGCCCGCTGCCAAGGTCCCTTCCGGCGGACCGGCCGCCGCCTTTTTGCCCGCGTTTTGCCCGCGTGCCCGTCCTCGCACCCAGTCTGGGCCTCCCGAATCCCGCCTCCGGCACCTCGCCGCCTGAGCCATCCTTAGTATCGGACCGGAAGGCGCCGATCGTGAGGATTGCGCCGATCAAGCCGAAGGGATCGATGATGGGGCCAGAATCGGGATCAGTACGGCGGCCTGTCCCGACCCGCGGCAGGAAGCCAGTTTATCTAAACTCGCGCGTGCGGGATGATGCGGAGGGGGATGGCGAATGCCCGGACGGGCGAGGGGGTCAGAATCGCCCGAAATCGTACTCGGCGTTGGAGGCGTCGAAGTCGATGTCACGAAGCCCGACATTGAGCTTGAGGTCGGAGTAGGTGTACTCCTCGACGAGATCCGGCGCAGCCTGGGCGCCGCTCGGCCAGTCGTAGGCCTCGAAGCGGACGGGCAGGCCGAGGTTCTGGTCGATGAAGAGCCGGACCTGGTGGAACATGAAGGAAGGGCTTTTCTGGGGGTGCGTGGTCTCGATCAGGAGGCAGGGCCGGGAGCCGCCGAGCACGACCTCGTCGAAGGCGACCTCCGTCTCCGAGGGATCAAGTTCGGCCGACCAGCGATCCTCGAGGGTATCGAGCAGGGGACCGATTCCTGCCTGGGTAATCGGGTGGCGGCAATCCTCCATGGCCAGCCCGCATTTCGGGTCGAGGTTGAGCGTGCCCGCGAGCAGCCGCTTGATTCCCACGTCGTGGGCGACGACCTTGCCGTCATTCCGGCCGTGGATGTAGATGGCCTCGCGGCCGGCGGCCGGCTCGCGGAACCTCAGGTAGACGCTCCGGGGGCGGGTCCGGACCTTCATGGACATCACGTGCTTCGGCCGGAGGCGGCCGTCGATGCGCTCGCGCTTGGTAAAGGTGCAGACGTAGTCGCTGATGGTCTGATAGCGGGCCTGGCAATCCTTGATGATTCGGATCGCCCGGGCGATGGGCGGCTCGGTGGCGTCGCCGGTCGATCGCGGCTCGACGGGCTTGAGGGCGACGCGGCGGGCCGGGTCGTCTCGGTTGGCTCCGGTGGACCCGATGGCCAGGGTGACGGGTTCGCGTCGGGCGGGATTCGCCTCGTCGCGGCGGGGTCGGTCGTCGCGCGAGGACCACGCGATGTCGGCGTCGGTCTCCGCGTCGGTCTCGCTGGTCGGGACCCGGATATCGCCGCGGGCCGCCAGGAGCGCGACCGTCGCGGTGAGGACGGCGAAGACGAGCCATCTCCGGCCCTGGCTCCTCGTGTCGTTCCTCGTGAGGATCGGCCCAGTCATTGGGATTGCCATGGGGGATTCGCTTCCGGCTCGTTGCCGGTAGATCGACGGGATTGGAGATGGAATCGCGGGCTCTCGACGGGGCGGCCCACTCCTCCTGATTATAGACGACAAGCCCGGGGGATTGTCGACGCCTTTCGATCGCGTCGACCTGGGGAATTCTCGGGCTCGCGACACGTCCCTGCACGCGACGCACGGCACGCCGTGACGACCGCTATTTGTCCACTCTTGCAAGTCGCGAGCCGTGCCCGAAAATTGCCCTCGGGCGGCCCGTCCTGGAAAGAATCTCGGCCCGACTGCTATAACCGAACCAGCGGGCTCTCAGCCCGATTCCCAATAAGATGTCAAATCTTCAAACCGAGGATACCCTGGCCATGCCGATCGCCGGTGGGATCGAAGGGCCGCACGAGGAATGCTCGGGAAACGGGGAGTGAGCCGTTCGTGGCGGATTATACGATAGAAGCGATTGAATCGGCCCCGTTCGCGCAGGTCTGCTACGTCGCGTGGCGGGACGGGCGGGCGGATGCGGTGGTGGTCGACCCGGGTTTCGACACCGAGTCGGTACTCGGGCTCTTGCAGGAGCGGGGGCTGGTCCCCGCGGCGATCCTCAACACCCATGGGCACGCCGACCACATCGCCGGGAACGCCGAGCTGAAGCGGGCCCATCCCTCGGCGCCCCTGGTCATCGGCCGGAACGACGCCGTCATGCTCACCGACGCCGTGGCGAACCTCAGCGCCGGGTTCGGCCTGGACGTGATCAGCCCGCCCGCCGACCGCCTGCTCGACGAGGGCGAGCGCATTGAGGTCGCCGGATTCGACTTCCTCGTCCGCGAGGTCCCCGGCCACAGCCCGGGCTCGGTGGTGCTCATCGCCGACGGCTTCGACCCGCCGATCGTCTTCGGCGGCGACGTTCTGTTCGCCGGATCGGTGGGTCGGACCGACCTGCCCGGCGGGAGCTTCCCGCGGCTCCGCGAGGGGATTCACCGGAAGCTCTTCACGCTCCCCGCCGCGACGATCGTCTACCCCGGCCACGGACCGGCCACGACGATCGGGGTCGAGCGCCGGACCAATCCCTTCGTCGGCGGGCTGCCGGACCCGCCGGGATCGTCATGAACGTCTGGGCGATCTCGGACCTGCACCTCTCGTTCGGCCGCCCCGAGCGCCGCGATCGCTTCGCCGAGCGGTGGCGCAACCACGCCGACAGGATCGAGCGCGGCTGGCGCTCGGTGGTCCGGCCGGACGATCTGGTCCTGCTCCCCGGCGACCTGTCCATGGCCCGGAATCATCGCGAGCTCCAGCCGGACCTCCAGTGGCTTGGGGCGCTGCCGGGGACCAAGGTCCTCGCGCCGGGCAATCATGACCGGTGGTGGAACACCACGGACGCCGTGCGCCGGCTGCTCCGCCGCTCGATGATCGCGGTCGGCGGCGACGCGGCCGAGGTCCAGGGACTGATCGTCTGCGGGACCCGGGGCGCGCCAGTCCCGGCCGACGACCCGGCCGAGGCCGATCGGATCGCCGCCGAGCGCGAGCTTGCACTCCTCGACCGCGCCCTTGAGCAGGCCGCCGGGCTTCGCGAGGCTGACGGCCTCCGTCGCCCGATCTACGTCCTGTGGCATTATCCTCCGTTCGACTCCGGCGGCCGGCCGGGTCCGTGCGTCGAGCGTCTCGAACGGGCCGGTGTCGCCGCCTGCGTCTACGGACACCTTCACATCCAGGCCCAGTGGGCCCTCAGCGTCCAGGGGGTCGTGCGGGGGGTGCGATATCATTGCGTCGCCGCCGACGCCGTCGGGTTCCAGCCCCTCCGGATCGGGACGGTGCGCGACCCGGCGCCCCCCCCGTCGCGAGTCTCCCGGCGCGATGTCGCGCCATGATCGCACGAACGCGCCCAGGGTCGCGAGTCCAGATGTATCGATCGGGCTGGACAGGAAACTTGACTTCCCCTTTTTTCAAAGGGGCTGTCAAAGGAGCGATCAAGGTGACATTCTTATGTTCAGCGAAGATCCGGGGAAGGGAGACGGCCTGGGTCGCAAGTCGAGGATTCTGCGTAACTTGGGAATGTGGATTGGTGTGTTCCCATTGCGCCGGCACAGGAGATGCAAGATACGGAGGAGGCACAGGCAGCGGGAACAATCGAGAACAGAGAGACGCTTTTGCATCAACCGGGAGCCAACCATGCTGGTTCTGAGCAGGAAGCTGGGTGAGAAGATCGTGATCGGCGACAACATCACGGTCACGATCGTGAAGATCGACCGCAATCAGATCCGGATCGGGATCGAGGCGCCGCAGGATGTACCCGTGTACCGCGAAGAGATTGCGCCGCAGCGAGTCGCGAGGATCGCGGTGGCCGATGCGGTTGCCGTGAGCCGTTGAAGATGAGGGCGATCGGGCCCCGAATTGGGCCCGCGCTCGTGGGTCGAGCTGAATTCGATCTCGCCTGAGCCAGCCTGTTCCGGAGCGTTCACATCGTTTTCGTCGTCATCGAGGTCGCGCCCGAGGGTTTCGGCGACGACCTCGGTGTGCGATTTCTCATCGAGGTCGGGCCCTGCTTCCGGCTCGGGTTCGAGGCAGTTAGGCGGTCCCGTCCGGCGATGCGGCCGTCGCGGCCGGATCCTTCGTCCCTCTTGGCGCCGATCCTGGGAAACCACAGAATCGGACGACAAACCTCGATGGGACAGGGCCACCGGTAGGGAAGTCGGCGGGGTGTCGACCACGCCCCTGGTTGGCGATCCCCGGGGGTGCGGAACCGTCGAGCGATGCTGGCAGCCTGGATAGAGACACCGGCGAAGGGCCGGAACGGTGGACCGGTCCGAGCGGGGATGTGGTCGGCTGTCGTCATCGGATCGCACCCGGTCCAGGACGGGCAGCGCGCCTGGCTGGAAGTGACGGCCGACGATCTGATGCTCGGCATCCTGCCGGCGTACTGGATCGAGAACAAGGCCGGCAATAGCTTCTGGCATGCCGCGATACCGCCGCAGGGGGTCGGGGCGCGGCTGCATTATCGCGCGGTCATCGAGCGCGAGCCGGACGAGCGGGCGTTCAGCACCTATCAGGACACCATCGTCCGCTCCAACCTGCCGGAGCGGGTCGAGGCGATGGGCTCGCCGCTGCTGGAGGCCGAGGGGCTGGTCGGCAACCGTCACATGACGGTCCGCGTCGACGCACGCGGCTCGACCTACGACGTCTATTTCCCCACGGTCGGGCTCCACTCGTTCGTGCGGCCGCGGGAAGGGGACAACCCGCAGAGCCGCTCCCATTTCCGCGCGATCATCGGCGGCCTGGCGGTGGGGTCGCGGCTCGACTGGTTCAGCGAGCGGACGGCCTGGGACAGCTTCCAGCAGTACCAGGGGGCGACCAACCTCCTGACCACGAAGCTGAACTGGCGCCACGGGCCGGTGCAGGTGCTCCAGACGGACTTCGTCGCCATGGGGGATTGCCTGCCGCGCAACGCCGGCGGCGAGTCCTCGCCCGGCCAGTACATCAAGCGGTTCTTCATCAAGAATGAGGGCACCGAGCCGCGCCTCGCGACCTTCGGGGTGTTCGTCCAGGTCGAGATCAACGGCGGGGTCGGCGACACCGGCCTGAGCTGGCACGAGATCGACGAGGCGCTCCTGGCGATCAACCGGGGGCACGGCCATTCCAACCGGAAGCTCGCCCGCGACGCGACGGTCGAATTTGCCCTGGCCCTCGGTGCGCGAGGGGGCGTCGAGTGCGAGCCGACCGGGCCCAACGAGGCGATCCTCTTCCGCTCGATCGAGCTCCCCGCGGGCCAGACCGTGACGGTCGACCTGCTGGTCAGCGGGGCCTTCACCGGCTGGAGCGGCGACCGCGGAACGTTCGAGCACTGGCTCCGGCCGGCCCTGAACTGGTTCCGCTCGGCGGACCTCGACGCGGTCGAGCAGGAGACGGCCCGCCAGTGGGACGACTTCATCGAGCCGATCCCCGATTTTCACTTTCCCAAGCCGACGTATGCCGTCGGCCTGCGGCGCTCCGCCCTGGCCGCCGCGCTTCACGCGGACGCCGAGTGGGGAGCCATCGCCTCGGGTTTCGATCGCGGGCTCAGTGCGTATTGCTGGCCGCGCGAGGCGATCTGGATCGGCGGCGCGCTGGCGAGGCTCGGTCACGTCGAAATCGACCGCTCCGTGTATCTCTGGCTGAACCGCGTGCGGCACCGCCATCGCCCGTTCCTCTACTGGTTCCAGAAGTACTCGATCGACGGCATCCCCGAGTGGGAAACCCCGGCGGTCGACCAGTCGGCGCTGATTCCCTGGGGGCTCGAGCGGCATTATCGAAGGACGGGCCAGCTCGACCTGGTCCATTCGGTCTGGCCGATGGTCGAACAGGCCGCCGGGGTCTGCTGCGGCTCCCCGAGCGGGCATCCGGGGCTGCGGATGCTCGGCGACCTGAACCTGATGAGCTCCGCGGGCGGCGGCGACCAGCTCTTCGGGGCCTTCCTCTATTCCAACGCGGCGGCGATCGCCGGGCTGCGCGCCGCCGCGGCGCTGGCGCGAGGGGTCGGGAATGACGACTCGGCCGGAGCGTGGACGGAGTGTGCCGATCGGATCTGGGACCGCGGCATCCTGCGCGAGCTGGTGACCGTCCGCGCCGAGGCGGCCGGGACGGCCGACGCCGAACTCGGGCGATTCGTCCAGGGCCGGCGGATCTCGAAGCTCCGCGGGCTCTGGACCGACAACCCCGAGCACCTGGTCGAGCGCTCCGAGATGATCGACGTGTTCATGCTCAGCCTGGCCGTGCCGTTCGGGCTGCTCCCGGCGAGTGACCCGCGGCTGGTCCGGGTCGCCGAGTCGATCCTGCGGCTCGACTCGGCGACCCGGGGCGATTCGTACCTGCTGGCCCGGACGGCCTACGACCCCGAGCAGGCCGGCGGTCCCCGCGATCCGCACGAGGTCTCCAGCCTGGCGACGCTCTGGATGGTCCGGTTCCTGATCCAGCTCGGCCGGGAGACCGGCCAGGGTCGCCACTGGAGCCGGGCGCTGGCGATGTTCGAGGCCGTCCTCGGCCGGCTTTCGAACCTCGGGCTGACCCTGCGCTCCCCTGGGCGCGCCGGCGAGGCCCCGGGGCGAGGGAACGGCGCCGGCGGCACCGCCTGGCGGCTCCACTCGCTGCTGATCGACACGATGCTCGACCTGGCCGGTCTGGATTACGACGCCGTCGATCGCCGGCTGACCCTCCGCCCGATCCTGCCCGGCTCGTGGCCCCAGACGGGCCTCAAGCGGTCGTTCCTCTGCGGCGAGGTTGCCTACGCCCTCCAGCGCCCCATCGGCGGCCGGGTCCATCACCTGGAGCTTCGCACCAACCTGTCGCAGCCGGTCGAGCTCGCGGTGGACCTGACCTGCCCCGACGTCAAGGACCTCGGCCCGTGGCAGGCCTCGACACCGATGGAGGCGCCCTCATTCGACCCCCGCACCGGCCGGGTCCAGTGGACGACGAGCCTGCCCGCTGGCCGCGGCGAGTGGAGCTGGACCTGGGGCTGAAGCCCCGATGGGAAAGCCGGGTTGCGGTTAGCTGATCAGGGTCCCAGCGGGGGCGGCTCGTTGAGGAACGCATCGTAGCGGCGAGCGGCCTCTTCCTCGGGCTGGGCGGACGCGATCCAGCACCCGCGGATCCGCCCTCGCAGGACGACGCCCTTCTCCAGGTCGTGACCGAACAGGGCGTAACCGGTCCAGGAGGTGCCGTCGGCTCCGGCTTCCTGCAGCTCGCCGATGAGCCGGCGGGCGCAGTCATCGGGCTGGACCATCTCGATATAGATGGAGCCAGGCGAGGGCGAGGCGACGGGCCATGATCGAGGCGCGAGCCTGTGGGGTGACGTCGACGGGACCGGCAGGGTGGTCAGGGATTGGAGCAATTCCGCGGGCTCCCGGCCGTCGTAGGAGAGCGCGGCGGCGTGGGCGTCGCGCGGCTCGACCTGATACGCCCAGCGGTCGGTCGGGTTGTCGGTTCCACGCCACCAGAGGCTGCTCACGGCGATCTCGAGCCGGCGGAGCACGGCCGTCGACGTGATCCAGACCTGCACCTCGAGGTCGAATCCCGCCCTGTCGGCGGTCGGACTCCAGGCCGCGCGGACGTTCAGTCCAGGCCAGGCGGGCGGGACGAACGTGGCCTCGAGGCGGGTACCGTGGCGGGCCCAGGAGACGAGCGAGGGCCTGGCGAAGGCCGAGGGTTCGCGGCGGCCAGCGGCGGCGACGTGGTCCAGGGCCAGGATCCTGGCCCGATACCGACCATCCGACCAGATCAGGCCGGGATGCGGGTCATCGACTGGCAGCCGCCAGGTTCGGCCGGCCAGGTCGGAAGTCAGGACCGGTCCGTCTCCGTGCCATACGATGTCGTTCACGGGATCAGCTCAAATCCAATGAAAAACCCCGCCGACCCGTATTGCTACGGATCGACGGGGCCGGAACAGAGAAGAGGCCGAATATGAACGGGGTAGACACCCCGGCCGGAGGAGAGGCTTCTCACAAGCTTCACTACCGACACCCCCAGAATATCCGGATTGGGGGCATTGTCAAGGCTCCACCTCGGATTTTTGTCGGTCGATTCGGGATCTCTTTCGGCCCGAGATTTATCCCGACTCAAAGCGCCGTGGTGAAGAGCGTGGGGATACACCCGTCGTGGCATCGAGGCCGATCGGGAGTGACGTTGGGGCGGGGTGGAGTGAGGCGAGGAGAGAACCTCGGGAGGAAGCCGGGGATGGGTCTGGGAGGTGGGTTTGCGCCGGCAGGTTATGGCTACTTCAGGAAGATTTCCGCGGGGTTCTCGCGGCGGATCCTGGCCATGAAGGCCGCACGTTCGGACTCACCCTTCTTGTTGAGCAGCTTGGTGCGGATCTCGTCATAGACCTCCTCGAATGGCGCCGGGCCTTCGGGGCGCCGGCCGTCGACGCGGATGATGTGGAGGCTGTCGGGTCCCTCCAGGACGTCGCTGACCTGTCCGATCGGCAGCGATCCGAGGGCGGCGTTGACAGCCTGCACGCCATACGAACCGGGCGAGGTCTCCATCAGACCGCCTTTCTCGCGTGAGCTGGACGGCCCGTCGCTCTGGGTCCTGGCGAGTTGCTCGAAGCTGGTGCCCCGGAGGAGTTCGGCGCGGATCGCCTCGATCTTGTGCCGAGCCTCGCCGCGGTTGGGGTACTTCGCGGCGTCGATGACGATCTCGTGCCAGACGATGGCGGCGGGCCGGTTGAATTTCGGGTCCCGGAGATGCTCGACGTAGTACTTGCGCACCTCGGGGAGGTCGACCTTGACCTTGTTCTTCAGCTTGGCATAGAGGAAGTTCTCGGCCATCGCGGCGCGTCGGAATGCCTTGTAGTGGACGTCGAGCGACTGGCCCTGTTCCTTGAGCTTCTCGCGCAGCTTCTGCTCGTTGCTGGCGTGGTACTGGTTCTGAAGTTGCAGCAGCTCGTGCTCCTTCCAGATGCGGTCCACCTCCCTGGTGAACTGATCGAAATGCTTGGGATCCTTGAGGATGTGCTTGGCTTCCTGGATCAGCAAGGTCTGATCGATCATCTCCTCGAGCCGCGTGCGGTAGAAGGGGAGCCGTTGTTCGGGCGGGACGTTGGCGATGGTGTAATGGCGGGAGGCCAGGAAATCCTGGACATAGGACTGGAGGTCGTTCCAGGTGATCACCTCGTCGTGGACCCGCGCGACGGGGAAGCCGGCGTCCTGCTTCGATCGAGAGGCTCGCGTCCGCAGGGCGAGGCCGGCGTCCTGACGGGACCGGGAGGCGGGCGTCGGCTCGGTGGACTCGCCGGATGCCGGCGCCGAGGTTCGCAGGACCTGGACGTCGCGGCGCGCCGAGGCGCGCCGGACCGGGATGCCGGAGGAGTTCGACGCGACCGCCCGCTGGACGGCGGCGACGGCGCGAGTCGGACCGGACTCGGCGCCCGGTACCGGCTCGAGCGGCGGCAGTCCGGCGAGGCGGTTGCCGGCCGTCGGGTCGGCCGGGGCCGGTTCATTCGAGGCCGAGGGCGGCCCGAGCGACGGAGGCTCGCCGGCGGGTGCCAGCGCCGGCGGAGACTCCGATGAGGGCGAGGCTTCGCCCGCTGCCGGACCGGCGGCGGGAGGGTCGAGTGTCGGCGGCGCGCCGGCCGGATCGGTGGACGGTGAGAGCGGCGGCGCGTCAAGCGCCGGGGCCGACGAACCGACGGGCGCCGTCGTCGGTGCGGCGGTCTTCGCGGCCGCGGGCGCCCGGGCGGCGGCAGCCGGTTTCGCCGCGGCGGGCTTCGCACCGCCGGGGAGAGAATCCGGCAACGGCGGGAGCTCGGGCATCAGCTCCGGGTTGGGCCCGAGGAGCGGGTCGCCGGTCGGCGGCGGGGCGGCCGCGGCGGGTTTCGTGGCGGCGCCGGAGGACGGGCTGACCGCCGCATCCGCCGGCGCTGGATTGGTGCCCGGGCCGGCGATCACGGCGGGCGGTTCGCCCACAGATGGGAGCCCGCCGGGCTCGCCGCCGAGGGTCGGGGAGGCCGGATCGGCCGGGGGCGGTCCGGCGGGCGTCGCTGAGGCGGAAACGGAGGCAGCCGGGTTGGGCAGGCCCTGGGACGGGGTTTCTCCGGCGGCCGTCGGAGCGCCGGCCGCGCCGGGCAGGCCGCCGGGCCGCGCGAGCATCTCGGGCATTGGTCCGCCGGGCCGGGCCAGGCTCGTCGGGATCCTCAGGGCCGGGGGCACGTCCTTGGCGCCGATCGGCGGATCCGTCGGGGCGTTCGCCGGCTCGCTCGCGGTCATCGCCGGGTTACCGGGGCCGGCCGTGGCGGGCGCCGGTCCCATGGCGGACATCGCGGGATCGCCCGGGCTCGCGGCGTTCGCCGGCTCGCTCGGAGTCACAACCGGATCGGCGGGGTTCACCGCGGCGGCGGGGTTCGGGTTTGCGGCGATTTCCGGACCCGCTCCGGGCGAGGTTCCCGCGGCCGCGGCGGCGGCCTTCAGGTCGCCCGCGGGCATGGTGACGGACTCTTCAGGCCCGCCGCCGTTGCCGGGACTGGGGGACGGATCGGCCCACGTCCGGGGCGCGGGGGCCGCCGGTCGGGACGAGGCCATTGGCGAAGGGGTCGTCGCCGCCGTGGGGCCCGACCAGTTGCCGGTGGGGCCGGCCGGTGCGCCGGCGGCCGCTGGGCCGGCCGGTGCGCCGGCGTCAGCCATCTGGCCCGGCTGCATCGCGGGCGACGGCTGCGCGGGGTTTGTGGAGGCTGGACCGCCCGCGCCCGGAGGCGGGGCCTGACCGGCCCAGCGCGGATCGTTCGGGTTGCCGAGCGTGCTCTGGGCGATGGCGGCATTGCCCGTGCCCCGGTTGATCGTCTCGTAGATCGACGGGACCGGCTTCATGCTGATCGGCTCGGGCGGATTCTTCTGCCCAGGGCCCTTCGGGGCGTCCGAGCGGAAATGGGCGCACCCGGTGAGCGCGAGGCCCATCACGCCGACGACGAATTGGCGTTTCATGATCTGAACGTCTCCATCCCTGGAGATTGGCCGACCGCCGCGGACGGAATCAACCGCGGCGCCGAATGATGAGAAAAGGGTCGGACGGTCGGCGGCCCTTCCGGCCACCAGGGGACTTCGGAACTCGCTCCCCTCGCGCATTTTCCCGGCCCGGCGATGCGATCGCCGCCCCGGACGGCACGGATGCAAGGCGACCCCGCGGAAGAGAAGGGCAAGACCCGCAGGAGGACGTGGATCGCCGCGACGCGGAATGATACCCCGATCGCCGGGGAATGCAAGGGCGACCGGGAGCGAACCTCGCTCGTCGCTCGTGCGATTCGCTGGGCGGCCGGGACCGCCGACGGCCAGGTCGTTCGGATGGGACCGGGGCGTCAGGCATGG
Source organism: Planctomycetales bacterium (assembly GCA_027452145.1). Classification (GTDB taxonomy): domain Bacteria; phylum Planctomycetota; class Planctomycetia; order Isosphaerales; family Isosphaeraceae; genus JAKAUH01. The sequence goes on along the minus strand of DAIDHB010000447.1, from coordinate 42,715 downwards.
AATCGCCGTGGAGCGCTCGACGAGACGGCGATTGACTCAGGAACCCTGGCCGAGCCGGCGGAGGGTCTCTTCCAGCTCGCGAATCTTGGCCTCGGCCAGGGATCGCGCGTCGGCCTCGGCGCGGGCGCGGCGGGTCTCGGCCTCGGCGCGGGTCTCGGCCTGGCGGCGTGCCTCCAGCTCGGCCTGCGCTTGTTCGACGGCCCTGGTACGCTCGGCCATCGCCTCCTCGAGCGCCAGGGTGAGGGCCTGGTAGTCGCCGACCTCCTCGCCGGTCTCGCCGTCGTAGCAGGCCAGCCGGTCGCAGTCCATCTCCTCGTCGCGCACGACGCCCAGCCACAGCCCGACCGCCTCGATCCAGATCCGGCCCCGGGCGTCGGGCTCGACGCGACGATAGCCGCCCGGCTCGCGGCGATAGGCGAACAATCGCAGCCCGGCGGCGGCCCGGCCCGGCCTCGGTCGCGTCGGCGATCACGTACAGCGGCACCCCGGCGCGTTCGTACAGCTCGGGCTTGCGATCCAGGTCGTTGTCTCGAGTCGACGGCGAGGTCACCTCGACCACCGGGCCGACCCGGGCGCGCTCGGCGGCCACGTCGGGCGTCGCCCAGTCCTTGCGGCGGGCGACGTCGAAGAACACGGCAATGTCCGGGCCCATCGGGCGGAGGCCCCGCACGCCCCAGTCGACGCGGCAGTCGGCGACGGCCGTCGCGCGCGGGACGCACGCCAGGCGGGCATTGAACACCCGCTTGAGGTAGGAGAGGTCGCCTCCGTGAAGGTAAGTATGAGGGACGACATCGCCTTCCTCGGGGAAGAGGACATCCTCCTCGGTGAGCGGCACCTCGTCCATTGTCTCGGTTCCATCCGCGTGGCGAGTCGTGATATATCGCCAGCCGAAGCGGAACGGGTCAGGATCGTCGGCGCTCGTCGGGCCGGACGGGCGCGTCGAGTCGAGACTCATCCGTGGGACCTCCGGTCCGCGATGGGAGGAGGCAAGCAACCGGCACACCTCGATTGTAGCAGAATGGTGGCAACCCGTCACGATTGCCCGATCGGTCACTCACTCGCCGTCGTCAGGGAAGCAGCCGCATCCCCAGGACCGTGTTGATTCGCAGCGTGTTGTGCCGGTGGCGGGCGAGGATCTCGCGGTGGTAGCGGACGATCGCCGTGGTGTCGCGCTGGACGTCGAGGAAGGCAGCCGGCGAGATCTCGCCGCGGGCGAGGCGGGCGCGGGCACGCTCGCGTTTGCGGCGGACGGCGGGCAGGGTCTCCGACTCCAGCCGCCCGGCGTCGGCGAGCGTGCCCTCGTAGTCGTGGACGGCCTGGAGGACCTCGCCGATCACCTCGCGCTGGCGGGCCGCGGCCTCGTTGTGGCTCTGGTCGACGGCGATCCGGGCTCGGAGGATGTTCCCCTGGTTGCGGTCGAAGATCGGCAGCGAGACGAACAGTCCCGCGCCCCAGCCGACGGCGCTCTGCGCCCCGACCGGGGAATTGTCGCGATACTCGAACGGGGTATACAGCAGGTACATATCGGAGAGCCGCTCGGCCCGCTCCTGGTGCAGCTCGGCGCGCGATCGCTCGACGCCGAGGCGATACGCGGCCAGGTCCGGGCGATGGTGCAGCGCGATCTGGATCAGCTCGTCGCGGGATGGGAGCGCGACCCTGGCCGCGCGGAGCGAGCCGTGCAGCTCGAGGTGCTCGGCCTCCTGCGGGGTGAGGTCCAGCAGCCTGCCCAGGCGGCGGCGGGCGCGGAGCTCGCGATCCTCGGCATCACCGACGGCCATCGCCATGATGTCCCGCTCGATGATCATATCGTCGATGAGGTCGTCCTCGGCGTCGGAGCGCCGCGGGCGGGCCTGGGCCTGCCGGAGGATCGCGACGATCCGCGCCTGGCCGCGCCTGGCGCCTTGCGTCGCCTGGCGGGCGATCAGCGCCTCGACGAAGGCGCCATACAGATCGTCGATCGCCAGCCGGACGGCGTCGCGGTACTGCGCCTCGAGGACCTGCTTTTCCCGGGTGGCGACCGCGACGCGCGCCTGCCGTTTGTGGGTGTAGTCGACCGGGAAGACCAGGCTGATACCGTGGTCGATGCTGGCGGGCCGCTGGCGCGAGTATGAGCCATAAGGGACGCTATCGGACGAGTAGAAGAGCAGGGGGTTCTCGCGCAGCCCGGCGGAGAGGATGTCGGCCTGGGCCTGGGGCAGCTCGAGGAATTTGGTATGGAGCTCGCGATTGCAGTGGACCAGGCGGTCGATGGCCGCGTCGAGGGTGAGCCCTTCAGCGGGCCCGTCGTCGTCGGGCTCGTCGGGGTCTTCCTCGTCGGGCGGCTCGACGGGGCGTCGTCCGGGACCGGGGCCGGGGCGCGGATCCTGGCCCCGGCCCGCTTCGGCGCCGACGCCTGACCGCGACTCTGCACGAGGGCGCTCGCCGGCCTGGTCTCCGGAGGCTGGCATCCGCGCGATCATCGGCGCCACCCCGTGGCCTCGGCCGATCGGTCCGCGCTGGGGCAGGGGAATCACAACGGCCGCGCCCAGCGCGGCTGATGGCCGGCGGAGCGGGGTCAAACGGCGGTTCGGGTCGGCGCCGAGGATGATGTCGGTGCGGCCGGGGCTGTGGCCGTAGTGGCTGTCCGGCCGGGCCGGCTGGCGGTTGTTCAGCGGCGATTGCCGGTCCCGGGCCTTGCCGGCGTTCTCCTTACCCTGCGCGGCCATGATGATGTCGTCGGCGAGCGTGACCTGCGCGCGGACCGCCCGGACGCCGGGACCCAGCGCCGTCCCCATCGCGGCGACCGCGAGGATCGTCCGGATTATCGATGCCGCGCGCATCCCGGGCATCCTTCCCGGGGGAGGCAGGCCCGAAACACGGGCACCCGACCGCTCCCTCGATTCGTCGCGGGCCGGGCCGCTCGATCCTTTTTTTCCACCTTCCGCTGTCCCGGGGGCGCAGCGCGGGGGATCGACGACCGCGAGGCGCCCGGGATCGGTGATCGGCATCCCGGCACGGTCGGCTTCATCCCAATTACCGGAAAACCCGGACGAAACGGCGATTGACGGCGCGGCAGGAGGCGTTCAGCGTGTATGTTATGAAGAGGGGTATCTCGAAGATCGGGCCGGCGGACCATATCGCCCGACCGATTTCAACGATTCTTCCGGTCGGATTCGCCCGTCCGCAGCCCCACGTCGTGAACCGACACCGCCGCTCGGGATGAGCCTTCTTGCTCGATCGACCTTCATGAGTTCCTCGCCCATGAGCCGGCTCGACATCTCCGTCTCGTACCCGACGCCGGGCGTGATCCGCGTGGAGAGTCCGCGTCTCTTCGCCGATCCGGAGGGACTGGGCTGTCGTGATTTCATCGAGCGAGCCTTCCGTTCCAAGGTGATCTCGAGCGTGGCGATTGCCGGCGGCGACGGTGCCCGGGCCGACCTGAGCTACTGCCCGCGGACGTTTGCCCTGCCGCTGGTCCTGCGGCGGCTGGCGGGCCTGCTGAGTGAGGATCGGGGCGTCGCGCCCGAATCCGCCGCTCGCAGGCTGCCGGGGACGACCCGCTTCGCCCCAGCGAAGGCGGCGAGCGACGACCGAGGCGTCGTCCACTACCATCGCGAGGGCTCGCACGCGACGGGCTGGAAGGTCCGGTCGGAGCTGCCGGGCCGGATCCGCCTGGCGAACGAGATCCTGTTTCGCAAGGGTGCGCTGTGCCGGGCGATCGAGCGCGAGCTGATGGGTGTGGACGGGATCGACCGGTTCACGTCCAGCCCCACGACGGCCTCGGTGCTGGTGCATTTCGACCCGCGGCGGCTCGCGAGGGACGAGATCATCGAGATCCTCGACGAGGCGCTGGCCGAGGCCCAGCGGCCGGCCGGGCCCGATGCCCCCGAGTTGCACCTGCCTCTGTGCACCGTCTCGATCCCGGTGGCGGCCACGGCGCAGTTTGCGGCGCCGGTGCTGTTGCCGGCGGCTGTGATCCTCTATGCCTATACCTCGATACCGACGCTGATGGAAGCCCGCCGGGTGCTCGTGGAGGAGCGGCGGCTGGGGGTCGATTTCCTGGACTCGGTGGTGATGGTCGGCTGCCTGGGGACAATGTCAATCTTCCCGGGCGCGGTCTGCTGCTGGTGCCTGAGCTTCGGCCGGACGCTGGTGCGGAAGTCGCGCGAGCGATCGCAACGGGTGTTGCTGGATGCGTTCGGCAAGCAGCCGAGGCACGCGTGGCTCTGCCGCGACGGCGTCGAGATCCGGGTTTCGACGGATCAGCTCGAGCGGGGGGACGTGATCCTCGTGCACACCGGTGAGGTCGTGCCGGTCGACGGCCGGATGGTCGAGGGGATGGCGCTGGTCGACCAGCACGCGCTGACCGGCGAGTCGTCGCCGGCCGAAAAAGGGATCGGCGACCGCGTGTTTGCCTCAACTTTGGTGGTCGCGGGCGAGGCGCGGGTGGAGGTGGAGACCTCGGGCGGCGAGACGGCCGCGGCGCGGATCGGGCGGATCCTCCGCGACACAGCCGGCTACCGGATGTCGGCGCAGCACAAGGGGGAGCGGCTGGCGGACCTCGCCGTGATCCCGACCCTGGGCGTCGGCGCGCTGGCGCTGACCACGATGGGGCCCATCGGCGCCGTGGCGGTGCTCAACAGCGACCTGGGGACGGCGATCCGGATGGCGGCACCGCTGGCGATGCTCAGCTCGCTGAGCCTGTGCGCCAGCCGGGGCATCCTGGTGAAGGACGGCCGGGCTCTCGAGCAGATGAGCCAGGTGGACACGATCCTGTTCGACAAGACCGGCACGCTGACCCGCGAGCAGCCGGAGGTCGGTCGGATCGTCGGTGCGCCGGGCTGGGCGCCCGAGCGGGTGCTGGGCTTCGCGGCGGCCGCCGAGCGGACGTTCCACCACCCGATCGCGCTGGCGATCCTCCAGAAATCCGACGAGCTGGGCCTGCTGCCCCTGCCCACCGACGCGACGCACTACCAGGTCGGCCGGGGGATCTCGGTTCGAATCCTGGGCTACTCGGTGCGGATCGGCAGCCGGCGGTTCCTCGATTCGGAAGCGATCACGCCCGGCCCCGAGATCCTGGCGGCCCTCGAGGAGTCCGATCGCGACGGGCATACGTCGGTGCTGGTCGCCGTGGATGGCCAGGTCGCCGGGGCGATCGAGCTGCGGGCGTCGATCCGGCCCGAAGCTCGCGAGGTGATCGCCGCGCTGCGCGGGGCGGGCATCCGCCACATCGCAATCGTCTCGGGCGACCACGAGGCGCCCACCCGCGCGCTGGCCGAGTCGCTGGGCATGGATCGTTATTTCGCCCAGGTGCTGCCGGCCGACAAGGCCGAGTACGTCGAGCGGCTCCAGCAGGAGGGGAAGAAGGTCTGCTTCGTCGGCGACGGGATCAACGACTCGATCGCACTCAAGAAGGCGGACGTGTCGATCTCGCTCCGTGGCGCCTCGACGCTCGCCACCGACGCGGCGCAGGTGGTTTTCCTCGAAGGGGGCCTGGCGCGGATCGTCGACCTGAGGCAGGTCGCGCGCGACCTGGATCGCAACGTGAACCGGAGCTGGGCCATGATCGTGACGCCCAATGTCACCAACATGGTCGGCGTCTTCACGATGGGCTTCGGGATCATGGCGTCGGTCGTCACCAACAACGTCTCGGCACTGGGCGCGCTGGCGAACGCCCTCTTGCCGCTGCGCGAGGTCGAGCGGCCCGACCGCGGCGGCCGTTCACTCGCGGACAGGGCGGTTGCGGGTGCGGTCGAGGATCGCACCGGGTCGGAGATGGTGGCGGCCACCCGCCAGGTGGGTTCGGCCGGGGTAGCCGGCCATCGCGAGCGTGTTGGGCGTCTCTTCTCGGAGCAGGACGCGGGAATTGCCGTTCATTTGCGGCAGAATCCCTAAAGTCGGTACGGCTCTCATCCGATAAGGAGGATGACGAAGCACGGTCTGCGGCGATGCCGCGCCGGGGGCGATGGAGTTCGCCCCAACGCTGAACCGCCCCGCGAGGGGCTGATAACTCCTACCGAAGGGCAGCGATGCCCCGCGGTGGGGGTTTTTTTATTGCGCTCGCGGAACAGGTCGATGGCGCGCTCGCCTCGGCCTGATGAAGGGACTGGCCGCATGAGCCGAGGCCGGGGGAGCGAATGGTCACGGGTGCTGCGGATCGCCATAGGCGTCCTGGGCGTCGCGCTGGCCCTTCCGCGGCCCGCGCTCGCCCAGTCGCCGTCGGCCCCTCCGTCTGCGCCCGCGCCCCAGCCTCCACCTTCAGCGCCCGCGACATCTCCCGGCCCCGGCGGCCCGCGCACGCCTTACGAGGCGGCCCTGGAACAGCGGCTCCTGCAGATGGACGCGACGATCCAGAAGCTGTCGAACCAGGTCGACCATCTGTCAACGCGGCTGCGCGAGGCCGAGGCACGTGCCCCGGCCAGCTTCAACGGCGCCCGGATCGGACCCGGGACGGCAGGGGTCGTCACCGCGCCGCGGCTCCCGGCGGCTCTGCCCGACGGCGGCGGGGCGGCTGACGACGGCAATGGCACCGAGGAAGTGGGGTTCGGGGGGCTGGCCTCGGGCTTCGGCCCGGCGGCCGAGCTGCCGTCGTCCCGATTCAGCATGCCGTATGCTCCTCCCAATCGGTCCGCCCAGGCGCGGTGGGGGCCCGGGTTCCAGATCCGGTCTGATGACGACGAGTACGACATCCAGTTCCACAACCTGACCCAGCTCGACGGCCGGTTCTACGGCGTCCCCAACCAGAAGCCCGTCGCCGATACGTTCGACATCGCTCGCCAGTGGTTCGTCTTCAACGGCCACCTGACGAAGCCCTACGAGTATTACGTCTCGTTCAACAATTCCTTCGATACGTTTTCTGCCCTGGATGTGTTCCTGAACGTGAACTACGACAAGCGGATGCAGTTCCGCTTTGGCCGGTTCAAGTCGCCGTACACGTATGAGTTCTACGCCCAGCCGACCGAGGCCCTGGCCAGCGGCGAATGGTCGGTGTTCTTCAACAACTTCGGCATGAACCGAGATGTGGGAACGATGCTCTGGGGCGAGTCGGTGGCGGGCCGGATCGACTACGCCGCGGGGATCTTCAACAGCACGCCCAACGCCCAGTTCGACCTGAGCAACCCCAAGAGCGTGATCGCGTTCCTCAACTTCGCCCCGTGGCGGCCCCGGGCCGGCTCGCCGCTGGAGAACTTCAACGTGGGCGGCTCGCTCGTGGCGGGCGAGCAGGACCATGTCCCGGTGCCCCAGGAGCTGCGGACGATCGTGCCGACGAGCGGCAGCAACGTGATCGGCGTCCCGTTCCTGGCGTTCAACAACAACGTGGTGACCGCCGGCCCGCGCAACCTGTGGGACCTGCACCTGGCGTACTTCTACCGGAGCCTGATGGTCCTCGGTGAGTGGGGGAGCGGTTTCGAGGATTATGCCCTGGCCAATCACACGAACAACCGGGTGCGGCTGCCGATCGAAAGCTTTTACGTGCAGACCTCGTACTTCCTGACCGGCGAGACGATGGCCAGCCGGGGGAGGGTCAAGCCGCTGCGGTCGTTCGACCTGCGCCCGGGCCGATTCGGCCCCGGTGCCTGGGAGCTGGTGTTCCGCTACGCCGACCTCTCACTCGGCCGCCAGGTCTTCACCGCCGGCCTGGCCGACCCCAACCTCTGGACCGACCGGCTGTTCACGACCGACCTGGCCGTCAACTGGTACTGGAACGCGTACATCCGCGTGATGTTCGACTGGCAGCATGCCGGGTTCGGCAGCCCCGTGATCTACGCCCCCACCCGGTTCTCGAGCGTGAGCAACCTGTACATGCTGCGGTTCGAGGTCTGGTTCTGAGCGGATCGGCCGAGGGACCGGCACATCGGGCGGAGACCTCGCCGGTTCGACCTTCGCGGGCGGCTTGCGACATCACGGCTTGCTCACCCGGGCCTCGATCCGCTGCATGATCTCGGTGAGCCGGTCGATCTTCCGCTCGAGCTCCTCGAGCCGCTGCTGGTTGATGTTGTCGCGCGAGGTGATCATCAGGAAGCCGTCCTTGACGTGGTAGGCCAGGTGCCACGGGCGGAGCGTCTCGCGCAGGATGAAGCCGAGCTTACCGCTTCGGAAGACATCCACATCCTGGTTCAGGCTGACGCGGGCTTCTTGAAGCCCGAGCGGGTCGACGTAGATCGGGATGCCTGGGAACGTCTGATCGGTCGTGGCCTGCTTGATCGCCTTGAGGAATTGATCGAGCGTCACTTCCCCGTCGATCTTGAGATCGATCTTCTGGTCGAGCTTCTGGAGGATCTGCCGCGTCTTTGCTTCGAGGTCGGGTTGTTGCGGGGGCGCCTCGGCGGCCTTCTCCTCGGCTTTCCGGGTCGGTTGGGTCCTGGCCTCCTGGCCGGCGGGAGCGGCCGGTTTCGGACTCGAACCTTCCTGCTGCGCGACGACGAGCGTCCCGACGACGCCGACGGAGACGAGCGTCACAAAAGCGCCGATCTTGAGCGAATGGAGCAGCATGGTGTGAAGGACTCCCTGGGCCAGTGCGGCGATGGACGGGGGCACGACGGCAGTCCGGAGGACCAGGCCGCTGAGCGTCGCCCACCGCGTGGCAAGCTGGGTTGTGGATTCGACCAGTGACGAGGGCAAGGCGGGAGGCAACAGGCCGCCGGGGTCGGCCAGCCGCTCCGCGATCGTCGCGAGCAGGCCGCGGCGGCGGAGCCGCGATTCGAGGGTTTTCCTGGCCCGGGCGAGCCGGCCGCGGAGAGTCGGCTCGCGCAGGCCCAGCCGGCGGGCGGCGAGGTCGTAGCTCTGGCCCTCCAGGCAGCAGAGGACCAGCGGGGCCCGGAGCGACTCGGGCAGGCGGGCGATCTCGTCGTGGACGGCCTGCTCGGCGCCGGGCGAGTCCGCGGGCGGACTCTTCCGGTCGGGCAGGTCGGCGTCCGCGATCACCTCGCGCCGGCGGCGGCGCGACGCCCGCGCCTGGGCCCGCCGCGCAACCCGTTGGGCGACGCCGTAAAGCCACGGTGCGATCGTCTCGCGGCGGCGGATCGAGCCGGCCCGGCGGACGAGCACCAGGAACGTGGCCTGGAAGGCGTCCTCGGCCTCGTGAGGGTCGCTCACCAGGCTTCGGCAGAGTCCCAGCACCATTGCCCCGTGCCGCTCGACCAGGATGCGGAACGCCTCCTGGCCGGACGAGTCCCCCTCGGCGCGGAACCGATCGAGCAGCTCGCCGTCCGTCAGGTTCCCCAGCGCGCCCGAGTTCAAAAGCGCATCCAGCGGCGACCAGGAGAGTTGGGAGCGGGGATGGTTCATGCGGAAACGGCCTCGTGTGAGATCCTGCGAGACGATCGCTTCTCTCGGTTCATGGTTAAAGTGCCGCCTGTGGGAGGATCCTCACGAGGAACTCCAGGAGATCGGGTCCCGTTCTCTGGTAAGATAGACGCAACTCGTGGATTGCCGATATGCGACATCCGACCGGGCCGTCGCTGGGGTGGAGTGCATGACCAGGCCGACGCTCAAGATCCGTACACGCGAACACGTCATCGCGGACCTCGGGGTCAATCACCTGGAGCGGCAGATTCTCCTTTGCGGACATACCGCTCAGCAGATCACACACGACTATGGGTACGACCTGTTCATGACCACCTACGGGCGCAGGGGGGAAGCCGAAGAGGGTTGGGTGTATTTCCAGGTCAAGTCCACGAGCCGGCTGCCGCTCCTGAAGGATGGAGGAACGATCTCCTGGACTCTGAGCCGGCGAGACTCGAGGCTCTGGCTCAATGAGAACTATCCGGTGATCCTGATCGTCTATCACGCGTCGCGCGACCGCGCCTACTGGGTCGACATCCAGGATGACTTTCGCGGGAAAAACAGCCTGCACCTGTTCGGGGGCGGGAAGACCTTGAATATGCAGATCTCAACGAGCCAGGTGCTCGATCGCAGGGCCGTTCATCAGATCGTTCAGCGGAAGCGGCAGATTCACCAGCAACTGAAACGAAGGACCCCGCGCGATGACTGAACCGACCATTCCTTTCGCCGTTCTGCGCCGGCTGTTGCTTGGCCTGGGCTTCCGGGAAGTCGTCGTCGCCGGGTCGCACATCGCTTTCCTGCACGCCGATTCGGGGACCGACCTCTTCCTCCCGGTCTACCGATCGGATCAGAAGGTTGCCCTCGTCACCTCGCCGTTGTCCGGAACATGCTGGACCTGAAAGGCCTGCTGGACGGAGCCGAGTTCGACCAGGCGGTGGCCGACCCGAACGTGAGGCATCCTGTGTCGAATTGACACCGGAGGAGTCGACCGGACGAAGCCCGCCTGTGGTACGGAAGGGACGACATCTCGCCCGATTTCACGGGGCCGTCTTCAGCAGGTTCCGCACCCGCTCGGCGATCTCGGCGGGCTTGAGGGGGTCGTCGCCGAGGGGGACATAGGCGCGGCGGGCGTCGACGATCCGGACCTGGCCGCGGTGGCGGCGGGCGAGGGCCTCGATCTTCGCCGGGTCGAGGTAGGTCAGCACGACGTACTGGCCGGTCTCGACGTGAATCCGCTCGATCTTCCAGGCGCCGGCCATGATCCGGATCTCGGTCTCGGCCAGCAGGTTCTCGGCGGGCTTCGGCGGGGCGCCGAAGCGGTCGACCAGCTCCTGGCGGAAGTCGGCCAGGTGGTTGAGCGAGCGCAATCGCGCCAGCCGACGGTAGAGCTCCAGCTTGATCCGCGCGGCCTCGACGTAGTCGCGCGGCAGGTACGCGCGCCAGCCCAGCTCGACCGAGCATTCAAACAGCGGCTTCTCGGGCTGGTTCGTCAGGATCCGCGCGGCCGATTCGAGCAGCGAGCAATATAGCTCATATCCGACGCTCTCGATGTGGCCGGATTGCTCGGCGCCCAGGATATTCCCGGCGCCCCGGATCTCCAGGTCGCGCAGCGCGATCTTGAACCCGGCGCCCAGGTCGGTGAACTCCTCGATTGCCTTGAGCCGTTTGGCGGCGTTGGGCGAGACCGGCTTGTCGGATTCGAGCATCAGGTACGCATAGGCGCGGTGCTTGTACCGGCCCACGCGGCCGCGGAGCTGGTGCAGATCCGCCAGGCCGTACTTGTCGGCCTCGTTGATGAAGATCGTGTTGACGTTGGGGATATCCAGGCCGCTCTCGATGATCGTCGTGGCCACCAGGATGTCGTAATCGCGGCGGATGAACGCCAGCATCGTGCGTTCGAGCTGCTCGCCCGTCATCTGGCCGTGGCCGATCGCGATCCGTGCTTCGGGGACGATCGACTGGATCCTGTCGGCGACGCTCTCGATGTCGTACACCCGGTTGTGGACGAAGTAGACCTGTCCGTCGCGGTTCAGCTCGCGGTGGATCGCGCGCTTGATGGTTTCGGGGTCGAAGCGCAGAACGCGGGTCTCGATCGCCTTGCGGTCCGGCGGCGGGGTCTCGAGGTTCGAGATATCGCGGATGCCCAGCAGGCTCATGTGCAGGGTGCGCGGGATCGGCGTGGCCGAGAGGGTCAAAACATCGACGGTGGCGCGGAAGGTCTTGAGCCACTCCTTGTCCTCGACGCCGAACCGCTGTTCCTCGTCGATGACGACCAGGCCCAGGTCCTTGAAGGCGATGTCCTTCTGGAGGATGCGGTGGGTGCCGACCAGGATATCCACGGCGCCAGCCGCGGTGCGCTTGAGGACGTCGCGGATCTCGGCCCGCGGGCGGAAGCGGTTGACGACCTCGACCACGAACGGGAACTCGGCCATCCGCGAGGCGAAGTTGCGGTGGTGCTGCTCGGCCAGGATCGTGGTGGGGACGAGGACGGCGACCTGCTTGCCGGCGTCCACGGCCTTGAACGCCGCGCGGATGGCGATCTCGGTCTTGCCGTAGCCGACGTCGCCGCAAATCAGGCGGTCCATCGGGCGGGTCTGGGCCATGTCGCGCTTGACCGCCTCGATGGCGGCGAGCTGGTCGGGGGTCTCCTCATACGGGAACGCGGCCTCGAACTCGGCCAGCCAGTGGCTATCCTCGGCCGGGTAGGCGAAGCCCGGCTGGCTGCCGCGCTTCGCCTGGATGTCGATCAGCTCCTGGGCCAGGTCGACGACGGCCTCGGCGACGCGCTTCTTCCGCTTCTCCCACGACGATGAGCCGATCTTCGAGAGCGGCGGCTCGGCCTTGCCGCCGCCGACGTATTTCTGCACCAGGTCGATCTTGGCGACCGGGACGTACAGCTTGGTCCCCTCGGCGAACTCGAGGAGCATGGTCTCCTCGTCGTGGTCGCCCGACTTCTGGAGGAGCTGGAGCCCGCGATAGCGCGCGATCCCGTGATTGACGTGGACGACCAGGTCGCCCTCGTTGAGATCCAGGAAGCTGTCGATCGCGCGGCTCTCGTACCGCCGTCGGGTGACGGGCCGGCGGACCTCGGCGCGGGCGAACAGCTCGTGATCGCCGATGACCAGGGTGCCGGCGTCGATCAGGTGGAAGCCCGATCGGACGCGGCCGACGGTGAGGGTCAATCGGTCGGAGCGGGCGATCTCGGCGTCGGAGAAGACCTCGCCCAGGCGCTCGGCCTCGGCGGCGTTGTGGCAGGCGATCAGCACGCGATCGCCCGCGGCGACGCCGTCGAGCTCGGCCTTCACCCGCCCCAGGTCGCCGCCGAACCGCTCGACGCTCTCGACCCGCAGGTGGCAGGTCGTCTCGAGCGAGTCGGCGGACAGGGTCGACACGGCGATCGTCGGGCGTCGGATCAGTCGCTCGAAGGTCTGTTCGACCGTGAACAGCCCGTCGCGCTCGGGGACGCGGCCGAGGTAATGCCGGCCCTCGTCGCGCAGGTCGCCCGGCTCGAGCAGGAAGACCCAGGTGCCCTCGGGGAAGAAGTCGGCGGGATGGGCGAACCGCGACGCGTCCCGCTCGTCGAGTGCCAGCGCGGCGGTGAGCGAGACCGAGGTCCACCGGTCGAGCGACCGCTGCGATTCGGCGTCGAACGGGCGGATCGACTCGATCTCGTCGCCGAAGAACTCGATGCGGACCGGGTCGGGCGAGTCTGTGGGGAATACGTCGAGAATCCCGCCGCGCACGCTGAACTCGCCAGGCACCTCGACGACCTCGACGCGGCCCATGCCGCGATCCAGGAGCCAGCGCGAGAGCTCCTCGACGGGTATCGTGTCGCCGACCCGGACGACCCGCGACATGGCCTCGAGCGCGTCGGGCCTCGGCACGGGCTGCATCAGCGCCTGGAACGGCGCGACGACCAGCCGCGGCGGGTCGGGACCGGCGAGCCGCTTGATCGTCCGCAGCCGCTTGCCGAAGATCTCGTCGCCGGGCGCCATCTCGCGCGGGAGCTTCTCCCAGGCCGGGAAGACCTCGGGCGAGATGCCGGAGAACGTCGCCACGTCGTCGCGGAAGTCGTCCACGTCGCCGACATGGGCGATCAGGATCACCAGCGTGGCGGGCGCGTGCAGCCCGAGCGCCGCGGCCGCCAGCGCGGCGGCCGAGCCCCAGGCGCCGTCGATCGTCGCGCTGCGGCCGTTCCGGAGCGCCGCGACCACCTCGGGAAAACCCGAGGATCGCTGGATCTGGCGGGTGAGGTCCTTGAGCGGATCCCTGGGGGAGGGGTCAGGGGCAAGCGACTCGGAGGGACGAGGGGTTAGAGACGAGGGGCGAGGAGGAGTGGGCTCGGGAGCGCGACGCGCGAGCGGCGTGCCGGCGCCGATTCGCGCGCGGCCGTTGCCCCGCTCGGGCGCCGAGTTGCCCGCCAACGACTTATCTGCCGCCCTGGTTTTCGGCATGTCTTCACTCGCCCCTCGCTCCTAACCCCTATCCTCTAGCCCCTGGGAATTGTAGGACGACCCCCTCGCTCCGGCCATGTCGACGGGGCAACCGCCATGCCGTGTTGCGCGGCTCGGGCCTTGCGACGCGGCGGGGGAAACGCGTGGGGCGGCTCGACGCGCGGCGGGATCGGCCAGGATTCGGCGGGCGTGGCGGCGATCGCGCGATCCACGGCGTCGACCAGGTCGTCGATGTCGCACGGGAGCTCGAGGCAGGCGACGGCTCCGGCCTGGCGGGCTCGGGCGACGACATCGCGGTCGGCGAAGCCGGCCAGGGCGATGACCGGTCCGGTGCGTGCGGCGCGCCATTCCAGCCGCTGCGGCCAGCCCGGCTCGAGGACCGGGACCTCCCAGACCGTCAGGATCCGCGAGCCGGGTGATGCAGCGCGCCCTCGCTTGCCGGCCGGCGCGGGCAGGCCGCCGATCTCGGCGTCGTCGACTTCCTGGGCCGAGTAACCGGCCGCGCGGCACGCGTCGACCAGAGCACGGCCAAGCTCGCCGTCCCCGCCGGCGATCTCGATCCGGACGGACGGAATCGGCGCTCGCGGCCGGTTCCCGACCCGGGCCGATCCGTCGAGCCAGCGGGCGAGCCGGCCGGGGAGGACTTCCGCGGCGATCGCCTCCGAGACGACCATATCCACCAGCATGGACCATCGCTCGAGCTCGGCGTAGCGGACATAAGGGCTGACGCACAGCACCAGCCGCACTCTCGCATCGCGCTCCCGGGCGCGCCACGCCACCAGTCGGGCTGCGTCGTCCTCGACGAGATGATGCCGGTGGATGACGAGCGTCTGGGGCGGCGGCGATGCCTCTTCGAACGGCCGCTCCGGCAGCCTGCCGGCGCAGTTGAGGCGATGGACCGGACGTCCGGTCGCGATCGCGTCGGCCATGGCCGCGATCCAGGGATCGTCCAGGTCGCCGATAAACCCGACGGCTTCAGAGGATACGTCCGGGCTCCGCGATCCGTCCATGATGGCCCCGAGCCTCCCTGTCCCACCCGCGCCGACGGCCCGCCGTCGCGGCCCGGCCGGGTGCGGAGCCGCGAACGTAACAGATTGGAATCAAAGGGGCAATGCGATCCGCCCGGCCGTGTGCGCGGACGGACGGCTGGACTTCGTGATGTCAGCGTGATGACATGTGTTTTGCCCTCTCGGAACTTTTTCGGGGAATTCTGTATCGAAAGCCGGGGGGGCGTGCATCAATACGGAAGAAGGTTGCGACGGGGAGGGCGAGCGATGGGCGCGGAACGGCTGGCGGTCGCCGACCTGGGGCGCGTTTTCCGGGGTGAGACGGTCTCGGGGCTGTCGGAGTGGCAGCTCCTGGAGCGTTATCTCGAGCGCCGCGACGAGATTGCGTTCGAGGCCCTGGTGGCCCGCCACGCACCGATGGTGCTGGGCGTCTGCCGGCGGGTGCTGGGATTTACCTCGGACGCCGAGGACGCATTCCAGGCGACGTTCCTGGTGCTGGTCCGCCGGGCGCGCGACCTGTCGCCGAGGGACGCGATCGGCCCGTGGCTCTACGGGGTCGCGGTGCGGGTGGCGGCGCGGGCGCGATCGCAGGCGGCGCGGCGCCGGTCGCAGGCCACGCCGCTGGAAAACACGCTCGCCGACCGGCCCGGCCGCGGGCTCGACCCGGACCTGCTCGAAATCCTCGATACCGAGCTCCGCCGATTGCCGGGGAAGTACCGCTCGCCGCTGGTCCTCTGCTATCTGGAGGGCCGCACGCACGAGGAAGCGGCTCGCGAGCTCCAGTGGCCGGTCGGCACCGTCAAGGGTCGGCTGGCGCGGGGCCGTGAGCTGCTGCGCGAACGGCTGTCGCGGCGAGGGTTCGCCCCGGCCGGCGGCGTGCTCGGGCTGTTCGCCTCGCCCGAGATCATCCCGCCCTTCGATCATCCGTTGCTCGAGCGCATCGTCGGCCCGGCCGGCCGGCTGATGGCGGGCGAGTCGCTGTCCCAGGTCGTTTCTCGATCGGTCACCTCCCATGTCGAAGGAGCTCTCTCCGCCATGTTCCTCAACAAGATCCGGTGGGCCGCGCTCGCGGTCATGGCCACGGGATTCGCGTTCACCTCGGCCGCCGTGCTCGGCCGCCAGGCAGCCGATCCGCCGAAGGCACGCGGGAATTCGGGGCAAGAATCGAGCAAGGGCGTCATGAAGAAGGGAACCTTCCCGGCCCCCGAGACGGGGTCGGTCATTCTGCGGGACAACGACCAGCCGGCGCCCGGGACCCGCGGCCAGATGCCGGGCGCCCGGATGAAGCAGTACCAGCCGGTCGACGGCCAGTCCGAGGGGCGCGACGTCGCCCGCGATAACAACCCGCGCTCGCTCCAGATCATGAAGGTACTCGACGAACCCATCTCGATGTCATTCGCGAACGAGACGCCGCTGGATGACATCCTCAAATACATCAAGCAGGCCACGACAACGCCGAAGTTCTCGGGTATCCCGATTTATGTCGATCCCATCGGCTTGCAGGAAGCCGAGCGCTCGCTTCTATCGACCGTTCAGCTCGACCTCGAGGGCGTGCCCCTGCGGCGCACTCTGCAACTGATCCTGACCCAGCTCGGGCTGGCGTACTTCGTCCAGGATGGCATGCTGGTGATCACCTCGGAGGACTCGGCGAAGAACCCGCTGCCGCCGTCGATGGCCTCGCCGACCCCGCTGGACCGGATGGTCGAGAAGGCCGAGCGCGGCGAGATGACCGCGAAGGAGATCAAGGAGCTGATCGAGCTGGTCAAGCTCAGCAAGGAGGTGAGCCTACTCCATCACATCCAGGCGGAGGCGCCTGGCGGAGGCATCGGCGGCGAAGGAGGAGACGCCGGTTCCAGCGCCAACCCGACGCAGCAGCTTCTGAAGGAAGTCCGCGAGCTGATCCAGCTCCTCAGGGCTGAGAAGGAAGGACATAAGGCGCCTGAGAAAAAGGAGGGTGCGGGCGGCGGTCCTAATGCCAAATGATGTCGGCGAGTCGGGGAGCGGTTCAGACTCTCCGGCTCGTCGCCTCGACCAAGACCTGACCCGCCCATCGGGCTGCCTCGGCCTGGTCGATGGCGCCGGCGTCCCAGGTCATGGCGTTGGCCACGGCGCATCCAATCGCGTGGCGGATCAGCTCCTCGGGCTCGACCCCGCCGAGCCAGCCGTCGACCAGCCCGGCGAGGAGGCAGTCGCCCGATCCGATCGGGTTGACGGCCTCGATCGCCGGGGGGATGGCGCGGTAGCGCTTTCCGCCCAGAAGGACCTGGGCCGGGCGCGGGCCGTCGGTGATGACGGCGCACGCAACGCCGCGGCGGCCCCATTTTTCCAGCAAGGCGGCCGCGTCGGCGTCCGAGAGGCTCGAGATTCGGGCATGCGCGGATGCCTCGCGGCGGTTGAGCTGGATCACGGTCGGCCAGAACCCCCAGATGGCATCGAGCGCCGGGCCATAGGTATCCAGGAACACGGGGATCCGTCGCGCCAGCGCCATCGCGATCAGCTCGGAATAAAGCTCGTGCGTGGCCGGCGACGGGCTCGAGCCCGAGAGCGTCAGCGCCTCGATCCCGGCGCGCATCGCCGCTTCCACGGCCAGTAGCAACCGCCCGGCCTCATCGGGCGTGATGGCGGGGTCCGGGTCGAAGAACGCGGTCTGCTCGGCGGTCTCCCCGGTGCGGACGGTCAAGATCACCCGCGTGGGCGCCCGGCTGGCGACGACCAGCGGGTCGAGGCCGTCATCGTCGCGGAGGAGCGCCTCGCACGCGGCGCCGACGGACCCGCCGAGGAACGTGACCGGCCTCGCCATTCGGCCGAGTCGGGTCAGCGCGCGGGCCACATTATTCCCCTTGCCGCCGACGACCTCGCGGATCGCGGTCCCGCGCACCAGGTCGCCGGGCCGCCAGGGAGGGACGGTCAGGGTCCTGTCCAGGCAGGGGTTCAGGGTGACGCAGAGGATCATCGCCGGGTCGGGTTGCGGGTCGGCTGGGATGAGAGGTTGCGTGACGGCGGGCGCCGTCTCTTCCTGACTCATTGTGCGGGGAATCGCCCGCGATACAACGTCCCGGTGCCGAAAAATCCGCCCCGTGTCGCGGAGACAGCCCCGTTGTGGCGCCCGCCGTTTGTCGGATATTTTGTACCCGGCTTTCTTTCGGTCGATCCTCGACGAAGCGATTCGGTTCGGTCGCGACCACATCCGGTCCGCCGCAGGGGGGAGTGCCTGCTCCATGCCAGTTCTCGTCCGACTCATGCCGTATGCCCTGGCCTTCACCAGCAGCCTGTGCATCATGATCCTCGAGCTGGTCTCGAGCCGCCTGGTCGCGCGCCACGTCGGGGCGTCGCTGACGGTCTGGACCAGCGTGATCGGGATCATCCTGGGCGGCATCTGCCTGGGGAACGTCCTGGGCGGCCGGCTGAGCGACCGCGTCGACCCCAAACGCGCCGTCGGGCCCCTGTTTGCCCTGGGCGCCGTCCTGACGCTCGTCGCGCTCTGGATGAACGCCGAGATCGGCCGAATCCTCCCTCGCCCCGACCAGATGAACTGGGAATTGCGGACGATCCTGGTCGTCCTGATCGACTTCCTGGTGCCGGCGACCGTGCTGGGCATGATCGGGCCGGTGGTCGCCAAGATCGCCGTGGAGCAGGCGCGGCGGGCCGGCAGTGCGATCGGGGACGTGTATTTCTGGGGCGCGGTCGGGTCGATCGTCGGGACACTTTTCTGCGGTTTCAAGCTCCAGGTCTGGTTCGGCACGACGGCCATCACGCTGCTGGTGGCCGCGGGGCTGTCGCTCCTGGCCGCCGCGTTGATGTCGGGCCTGTTCGCCCGGATCGCCGCCGTAATCGCGGCACTCTTGCTGGTGCTGGGATCGATCGGCCCGGTGGTCGAGCGGATCGGGCCGGAGGCCGTGACCGTCGGCCTCTACCGGGTCAATTACCTGGTCGCCGCCGGATACCTGGTGGCCCTGTTCGTCGCCGCGGCCGGCGTGGGCGAGCTGTTCGCCGCCCGCCGGAGCCTGGACGAGCTGCTGGCGGATGAGGCGGAGATCCCCCTGGCAGCGACCTCGAAGGAGACGTCCGCCGAGCCGGTCGACACCCGCACCGGGCTGGGCGACCTGGCGACGCTCGCCTTCCTCGCCAGCATGGTCTTCATGGCGCTCGAGATGGTCGCCGGCCGGCTGGTCACGCGGCACCTGGGATCGAGCATCTACGGCTGGTCCAGCGTGATCGCCGTCCTGCTGGCTGGCCTGAGCCTGGGCAACTGGCTGGGCGGCAAGATCGCCAATTACATCCGCAACGAGCGGCAGGCGAGCTGGCTGTTCCTGGTCGCCTCGATGCTCACCCTGCTGGTCATCGTCCTCGAGACCCCGGCCAAGGTGCACGAGTTCGCGACAAAGTACCTGCCCAGCGTGGCGGCGTGGATCCCCGAGAATTCCGTGCTGGCGAGCGCACCTGGGCGAACCTCGATGACGCTCCCGGGCGGCTACGAGATCATGCTGGACTGGCCCTATCGCATCCTGATCGTGGTGATGCTCGTCTTCTTCCTGCCGGCGCTGTCGATGGGCACGGTCAGCCCAGTGGTGGCGAAGCTGGCGATCGACCGCCGCCGTCGTGTCCACTCCACGGGGACGGCCATCGGCCAGGTGTATGCCTGGGGCATGGTCGGCAGCATTCTCGGCACCTTCCTGACCGGGTTCGTCCTCATCGACTTCCTGGGCACCAAGGGCGTCATCCTGGCCCTGGTGACGGTCCTGGCCCTCTCCGCCACGTTCCTGGGCGACCTGGTGCACGCGGTCTGGGCTGGGATTCCGCTGGGCCTGTGCGTCCTGGCCTTCGTCCCGCCCCCGTGGGTCGGCAATGTCGCCAGGTTCGTCCGCTTCCTCCCGCCGGGCATCGACGAGAAGTCGTTCCGCGACCTGGGCGAGCGTTACGGCATCCGCGAGCCGGAAGGCGATCTGGCGACGCGGGCCGAGGCGATGGCCTATGCCGACGAGAGCGACTACTACTACATCAAGATCGACAACGACCCCGAGAACGGCGGCGAGCTCCAGCGGCGCACGCTGGTGCTCGACAACCTGATCCACGGGTACTTCATGCTCGATCACCCCGAGCGGCTCGACTACGACTACGAGCACATCTATGCCCTGGTCGCCTACCGCGCCGCCAGGGCGAGCGGCAAGGTGAAGTTCAAGCCGGTCCCGGCCGAGGAGACGACCGGCGCGACGCCCGAGGCCAGCCCAGCTCCGCCCGGCGCATCGGCCCCCGCGAAGGGAAAGGAGCCGAAGGCCGAGGCGAAGCCCGCCGAGAAGCCCGCCGTGCCCCCGCCCGCGAAGCCCGAAGTGACGCCTCCGCCCGCGAAGCCCGAGGCGTCCACCCCGCCCGCGAAGCCCGGCGACGCTCCGAAGGGCGGGACGGGACTGCGGAGCGTCGCGCCGGCCCCGCAGCAAGGCAAGGCCAAGGCGCCTTCGCCGGCACCGGCTCCGTCGCAGGCGCCTTCGGACAGGACGACGGCGCCCGCCCCGGAGAACAAGGGAAACGAGCCGCCCGCGAAGCCCGGCGGCGGCGAGAAGAAGCCCGAAGCGAACCCCTCCGAGGGGCAACAAAAGCCGGGCACCTCCGAGAGCCAGAAGGCCCCGGGCACTTCCGAGAGCGAGAAGTCCCCGGTCGCTTCCGAGAGCCAGAAGTCCCCGGTCGCCAAGCAGCCGCCGCTGCCGACCGAGCCCTTCAAGGACCTCAAGAGCATCTTCGACGTCAAGGACATCTCCGGCATGCTCGATTCCTCGGCCAGGAAGCGGCCCGAGCCGTACCTGCCGCCCGTCGAGTCGTCGAACCTGACGACGCTGTTTCTCGGCGGCGGGGCCTATTGCTTCCAGCGGCACATGCTGTACGCCTACAAGGGGACGAGCGTCGACGTGGCCGAGATCGATCCGGCCGTCACCCGCGCCAACCAGCAGGGCACCGGCCTGGCGGACGGCCAGCACCATGTCGCCAATCCGATCCCCGACCCGGCGAAGGACCCGGCCTCGCATCCCGACAAGATCGTGACTTACTGGGGCGACGCGCGGCAGTTCGTCGAGCTGCACCAGGACCACAAGAAGTATGACCTGATCTTCGGCGACGCCTTCAACGACTTCTCGGTCCCCTGGCACCTGACGACCCGCGAGTTCAACGAGAAGATCAAGAAGATGCTCACGCCCGACGGCGTCTACATGATCAACATCATCGACGTCTACCTGGCCGACGACCAGATCTCCGCCCGGGCCGACGAAAAGATCGAGGACCGGGAAAAGGACCTGCGCGAGAAGATCGAGGAGAAGTGGCGGATCAAGGCCGCTCGCCAGAAGCTCTCCGACGAGGAGATGGAGCGCGGCGCCGAGGAGGAGATCAAGACGGTCGTGCCGCTGTCCAGGGAGCAGAAGGATCAGATCCGCGAGGAGTGGAAGCGGAAGGCCAGGGACTACGGCGGCTTCGTCGGCTCGTGGACGCGCACGGCGCAGCTCACCTTCGGCAAGGACAACGTCTACGTCTTCGGCACCTCGAAGCCCGGCAGCGGGCGGCGCGAGACGTTCGTCGTGGTCGCCTCGATGAAGCCGCTGGACCTGAAGGAGCTGGGCCTCCGCAAGGACGACCCGCGCTACTATACCCCCTCGGGCAAGCAGACCACGCCCAAGCCGTACGAGGCGAAAGACCTCGAGACGGTCGTGGAGAGCCGCTCGCGGGGCATCATTCTGACCGACGATTACGCCCCGGTCGAGAACCTGCTGGCCCCGGTCGCCGAGACCCGCGGCGAGCGCGACTGACCTCGAGACGGAGTGGGACGGAGCCCGAGCCATCAATGACTGAGTCGAAACCGGATGAGGGGGACGCCGGACGGCGGCAGCACGCCACCGGCGTCCCGGGCCGGACCTTCATGCTGATCGTGTTCGCGTTCGGCGTGTTCTGGGCGGTCTACCTGGCGTTGTTCGGTCCCAGGCCCGGCGCGCCGAAGCTCGAGGGCTCGGGGGGCGGCGGCCGGGCCAGCTACGCGTGGACGCTCCGGGACCTGAAGGACCGGCCGGCCTCGTTCGAACAATTCCGCGGCAAGACCGTGTTCCTCAACATCTGGGCGACCTGGTGCCCGCCGTGCCTCCGCGAGATGCCGTCGATCGCCCGCCTGGCCGAGGAGCCGAGGCTCAAGGACAGGGGGATCGCGTTCGTCTGCGTCGCGACCGACGAGTCGTCCGCCGACCTGCGGGCGTTCCTCGAGCGCCGATCGTGGTCGATGACCTTCTTCCGCGCCGAGGACGTGCCGGGCCCGTTCTCCAGCGAGGGGATCCCGGCGACGTTCCTTATCGCGCCCGACGGCCGGATCGCGGCCGCTCACGTAGGGGGCGCCGACTGGGACTCGCCCGAGGTGATCGCGCTCCTGGAAAAGCTGTCTTCCGAGACGCCGCGCCAGCGCCAGCCCTGATCGACGGGCCTCAATCCTCGTCCTCGACCGGCTCGGCCGGATCGCGAGACGACAATGCCTGATAGAGCACGGCCGAGCTCAGGCAGGTCAGCGGCAGCACGAAGGACATGGCGACCAGCGCGACGGGCATCAGGTCGACCGCCGCGGGCATCGCGGCGATCATCAGGATTCCGAACTGGATCAGGTAGATGCGGAGCGTCATCCCGGACCGGCCGCGGGTCCACCGGAGCGAGGTCTGGTGCGCCTCGAGGACGTCGGCGTCCCGGTCGAGGACCAGGAAAGGATACTGGCCGAGCCGCGACAGCACGGCGAGGTAGACCAGGTAGGAGAGCAGCAAGACGGACGATAGGGCCGTCCGCGCGGCCCCGTACTCGGGCGTCTGGGGGATCATCTCGGTCTCGGCGATCTTGTGGATGAGCGAGACCATGGAAACCGCCCCGCGCCGATCGAGCATCAGCTCGCCCGTGAAAAAGGAGATGAGGGCCGGGACGGCCGTTATGGCCAGGACGACCCCCAGGGCCAGCAGGGTCGTCAGCAGCCAGGGCCAGCCGCCGAAGAGGTCGTCGAACGCGGCCGGCTCGCGGCGCACCAGCTTGAGATAGGCGCGATTCTGGCCGATCCCGAGCCACGCGGGGATCACGACGAGCCCGAGGAAGCGGAGGAACTCGAGGAATGGCGTGATCTGCGGGTCGGCGACCAGCGCGTTGAAGCTCGCGAGCGTCAGGGTCAGGATGGTCATGATCAGCCAGGACGAGGCGGTCGCGCCCCAGTAGATCACCAGGCACGCCGGCCAGGCGGCCGCGAAGATCGACCAGGTTTCGCGGAAGATCCCCCGGACGCTCAGCGGGATCAGCTCGGCCGGCTTCCCGTCGCCGCCCAGGTCGATCTCGGGCGCGCCGGTGGTCGCGCCCGCATCGACTTTCGCGTCGTCCCGGGCGTCGCGGGGCTCGCTCTCGTCGGGCGGCGTCCGGTCGTCCACTCGATCGCTCTCCTCGTCCTCGGGTCGGGCCCGCTGCCGATCGGCCGGGCCTGTTCCGGCCGAGCCGGTTGACTTTCGCTCATCCGCCGAGCTGCGACTCGGCGATCTCGATCGCCTTGAGGAGCCCGCGCGCCTTGTTGACCGTCTCCTCGTACTCGGCCGACGGGACGCTGTCGTAGACCACGCCGCCCCCGGCCTGGACATAAGCCGTGCGGCCCTGGATCACGATCGTCCGCAGCGCGATGCAGGTGTCCATGTTGCCGGTGAAGTCGATGTACCCGACGGCGCCCGCATACGGCCCCCGGCGGCTGGGCTCGACCTCGTCGATGATCTCCATGGCCCGCACCTTGGGCGCGCCCGAGACCGTCCCCGCCGGCAGCCCGGCGCGCAGGGCGTCGAACGCCGAACAATCCGGCCGCAGCCGGCCGTTGACGTTCGACGTGATGTGCATCACGTGCGAGTAGCGCTCGACCTTCATCACGTCGGTGAGCTGCACGCTGCCGTACTCGGCGACGCGCCCGACGTCGTTGCGGCCCAGGTCCACCAGCATGATGTGCTCGGCCCGTTCCTTGGGGTCGGCCAGCAGCTCCTCGGCCAGCGCGCGGTCCTCTTCCTCGGTGAGGCCGCGGCGGCGGGTCCCGGCCAGGGGGCGGATCGTGACCACGCCGTCCTCGACCCGCACCAGGATCTCGGGCGAGCTGCCGATCAGCGAAAAATCGCCGAACGGCAGGTAGAACAAAAACGGGCTGGGATTCACCACCCGCAGCACCCGGTAGATATCGAATGGGTCGGCGCGGGTCTCGACCTGGAACCGCTGGCTGGGCACGACCTGGAAGATGTCGCCGGCCTTTATGTACTCCTGGCAGTGTCGCACGACTTCCTCGTAACGCTCACGAGTGAAGTTCGAGCGATACTCGAGCGTGGGCGGCGCGTCGGTGTCGATGTCGCGGACCCCGAGGTCCGGAGCGGGCGCCGCCAGCCGGTCGACCAGGTCGTCGATCCGGCGGCAGGCGTCGCGGTAGGCCGCCTCGGGATCTGCGCCGGGGCCGACGTGCGCCTGCGCCACCACCAGGATCGTCTTGCGGATGTGGTCGAACAGGACCATCCGGTCGTAGAAGGCGAACGAGAGGTCGGGCAGCCCGCGGTCGTCCGGGGGCGCGTTGGGCAGGTTCTCGGTGTAGCGTACCGCGTCATATGCCGCGAAGCCGACGGCGCCGCCGGTGAACCGGGGCAGGCCCGGCATCGTCGCGGCGCGGTACCTGTCGAGCAGCTTCCGCAGCTCGTCGAAGGGGTCCTCGGCCGTGAAGGTGCGCGCCGACTCGCCGTCGCCGCATCCCGCCCCGGCGATCCGGACCTCGTTCCGCCGGGCCTCGAAGGTCAAGAACGGCTCGGTCCCCACGAAGCTGAACCGGCCGACCTTCTCGCCGCCGATGACGCTCTCGAACAGGAACGACGGGGCCGTGCGCTCGATCCGCCGGAAGGCGGAGACCGGCGTCAGCCCGTCGCCGGTCAACTGGCGGAAGACGGGCACGCACGACACCGAGGAATCCAGGCGGCGGGCGAATTCGTCGTACGACGGTCGGTAGCGATTCATCGGCGGCCGGTGTTCCCCTCGTTTCCTGCGTCCAACGCAATGCATGTACGTTACCAGCCGGAAGGCAAGCCCACAAGAGCCGGAGCCCCTCCGACCCGGCCGAGCGGCCTGCGGCCGGTCGCCGTCGCGGAGGGCCGATCGCCGGGGACGGGCCGGATGCCGGGGCCCCGGGGCGCCGCGCCGGGTTGCTTGACACCCCCGGCGGGCGAATTAGAATACAGGGGATCACACTCCTCGCGGATAGTCACGGCGACATTCCCAAGCGGCGCGCTCCTGGCCCGTCCCCATGAAGGGACGGTCGACCCTGCGTCCGCCGGTGGCGTGGATCAGACCGGCGGAGTCGCTCCATGAAATGCCAGAAATGTGCCAAGCCCGCCACATTTCATATCACGGATATCGTCGAGAAGGGGAAGCACCGCGAGTACCACTTCTGCGACGAGCATGCGCGGCAGCACCTGGCGCCTCCGGAGGAGGCGCTCGAGGCGCCGACCATGAGCGAGATCGCCAAGAAGCTGATCGTCAACGCGCCGGGCTCGCCGCGTGAGCCGTCGCCGGCGGACAAGCAGGTGTGCCCGGTCTGCCAGATCACGTTCCTGGAGTTCCGCAACTCGGGGCGGCTGGGCTGTCCGTATGATTACGAGGTGTTCCGCGACGAGCTGATGCTGCTGCTCGAGAACATCCACGGCGAAACGCGGCACTCGGGGAAGGTGCCGCGGCGGGCGCCGCGGAACACGCAGCAGCAGACGACGCTGATCCAGCTCCGCAACGAGCTGAAGCGGGCCGTCGCGGCCGAGGACTACGAGGCGGCGGCGCGGCTGAGGGACCGGATCCGGGGCATCGAACAAGAGCAGGCTCGATGAGCATCCCATCGCCGGCCGGTCCGATCCGACACCGACACCCCCGGCTGTTCCGGCGGCCGGTCCTAACCAGGTGGGCGGCCCCATGAGGTGTCAGCGTTGCCAGAAGGAGGCCACGATCCACCTGACCGAGCCGATCAAGGGTCAGCGGCGCGAATTCCACCTGTGTCAGAACTGCGCGCGCAAGGCGGGCCTCGCCCTGCCCGAGTCGCCGCCGGACCTGGCGCTCGACGCGGTGCTTCAGGGCCTGATCACGGCCCACGTGGGCGAGCTGGTCGGCGAGCTGGCGGAGCGCGCCTGCCCCGACTGCGGGATCAAGTTCATGGAGTTCCGGGCCGGCGGGCGGCTCGGCTGCCCCCAGGACTACAAGGTCTTCGCCGCCGGGCTGATCCCACTGATCCAGCGCTATCACGGCGCCACCCGCCACGTGGGCAAGGCCGCGCGACGCCGCGAGGACGCCGGCCGCCGGCTGAGGTTGCGCACCCGCCTCCGCGAGGCGATCGCCCGGGAAGACTACGAGGAAGCCGCGCGGCTGCGCGACCAGCTCCGCCCCAAGGATCACCAGGCATGACTCTCGACGACCTCACCAAGTCCTCCGGCGAATGGCTCCGCGGCACCGGCCCCGAGAGCGACATCGTCATGTGCTCCCGCATCCGGCTGGCGCGCAACCTCGCCGATTTCCCCTTCACCAACCGCGCCAACCGCGGCGAGAAGGCCGAGATCGAGTCCCACTTCCGCTCGGCCGTCGACCAGGGCGGGCTCGAGCTGACCTATCTCGACGTCAACGGCCTCGGACTGCTCGACCGCCGGTTCCTCGTCGAGCGCCAGATCATCTCCCGCGAGCTGGCCGACGGCGAAGGACCCCGCGGCGTCGCCATCAGCTCGCTCGAGAACATCGCCATCATGGTCAACGAGGAGGACCACCTCCGCGTCCAGTTCATGCTCTCGGGCTTCCGCCTCCCCGAGGTCTGGGACGCCGTCAACCAGCTCGACGACCGCCTCGAGGAGCACCTCGCCTACGCCTTCAGCCCCCAGCTCGGCTACCTCACCGCCTGCCCGACCAACGTCGGCACCGGCATCCGCGTCGGCGTGATGCTCCACCTGCCCGGTCTGGTCCAGACCAAGCAGATCGACAAGGTCTTCCGCGCCCTCCAGAAGATCAACCTCGCCGTCCGCGGCCTCTATGGCGAGGGGAGCCAGGCCTCGGGCGACTTCTACCAGATCTCCAACCAGCAGACCCTCGGCAAGGCCGAGCCCGAGCTGATCAAGATCCTCACCGACGTCGTGCCTCAGGTTCTCCAGTACGAGCGCGCCGCCCGCCAGACACTCCTCACCGAGCGCCGTCAGCACCTGCACGATCAGGTCAGCCGCGCCTACGGCGTCTTGAAAACGGCCCAGACAATCACCAGCGAAGAAACTATGCTTCTCCTGTCGAGCGTCCGGATGGGGATCTACCTGGGCCTGATTGAAGACCTGTCGATCGCCACGGTCAACGAGCTGTTCATCCAGACGCAGCCCGCCTTCCTCCAGAAGCTCCGCGGCTCCGAGCTGGGTGCCGAGGAGCGGAACGTCGCGCGGGCCTCGTACCTGCGAAGCCGGCTCTCCAACGGCCGGCAGGCCCCGCGGAACTGATCGGTCGAGCGGGTCAATCCGGCGTCGGGATCGATCGCGCGGCAAAACGGTGGGCGACGCGCCCACCCGAAGGGGGTTGGTCGTGTCCCAGTTCAGCTTCGAGATCGACCCGCTCAAGGTCCTGGGCGTCACCGGCGATGCCAGCCTCGAGCAGATCCGCGACGCCTACCGCCAGAAGGCCAAGCGCTATCACCCCGATGCGGGCGGCGAGGACTGGGTCTTCCGCATCCTCAGCCAGTCGTATGAGCTGCTCTGCTCGGCCCGCGTCGCCCGCGCCGCACATTACGCCGCGACGCCCGACGCCCCGCCCCCCTCGCGCCCGCGAAGGGAGCCGAGCGCCGAGACCGTTCATCCCGGCATCCACGACAAGGACGTCGATCCCGGCCACGTGATCGCGGTCGAGCACCTGTGCGTCCGCTACCTCTGGGAGGACGCCAGCTACCTCTGGCTGGGCCAGAGCGTGCCCGAAAACGAGCGGTTCCTGAGCTGTAGCCTCAACCTGAGCTGGCCCGACGCAGCCGCCCTGCCGCCCGGCACCGCGGTCCCCGACCACGCCGAGATCCTGCACACCCTGGCCGAGGTCTTCGACGCGACGATCATCGGCACCCGGGTGGTGAACTCGCGCTCGCACGTCGAGAACGACCGCTTCACCGGCTGGCTCAGCTACTCGAGCTTCGACCGGTCGTGGAAGGCCCTCCAGGGGTTGCACCAGGCGCTCCGTCACCGCGGCCTGGGCATCCGCCAGTGGTCGCGCGACCTGTTCCTCCCCCGCGCCTGGCAGTTCGACCGCTCCGAGCCGCCCGGAGGCGCAGGGGCACGGCAGCGATAGGGGCAAGGGGTTTGGGGCGAGGACGGCGAGAGGCGAACGCGGTTGTTTTCGTCCCGGCCGTGGCACACGCGTGGTGCCTTTCCCCAGGTATGCACCTGATCGGGAGGTCGAGCCTCCCGGCGAGCCGGGACCTGGGGAAAGCGTTGCGTCACCCCGGCTCGGCAGCAGCCTCGCCCTCCCAATCCGGGAACAGGCTCCTACTCCGCGATGCCCGGCACGCTCCGACCCTCGTCTCCCGCCGCGGCGGCCTTGGCCAGGATGGGGGCGACCAGCTCCTCGGGGACGAATCGCTTCAAGCTCTCGGGGCCGCCGTAGCGGGCGACCTGCTTGATCAAGGAGCTGGAGACGTGCGAGTACTCGGCGTCGGCCATCAGGAACACGGTGTCGATGGTCGGATCCAGCCGGTGGTTCGTCAGCGTCATGCCGAACTCGTATTCCATGTCGGACAGCGTCCTCAGCCCGCGGAGGATCACACGCGCGCCGATGCTGCTGACGTACTGCACGGTCAGCGCCTCGAACGCCTCGACCGAGACGTTCGGGAACTCGCCGGTGACGAGGCGGGCCATCTCCACTCGCTCCTGCACGCTGAACAGCGACTGCTTGTTGGGATTGACGCCGATCCCCACGACCAGGTGCTCGAACAGCAGCCGCCCGCGGCGGATCACGTCGAGATGCCCCAGCGTGATCGGGTCGAAGGTCCCGGTGAAGACCGCCTTGCGGTAAGGGTCCTTGGGTGCGTCTTCCATCAATGTTTCCTTCTTCCTCCTCTGTCCTTTCGTCCGTCGACCGTTGTCTGCTCTCCGTCGTTCGTTGTCTCCGCGGCCCGGGCTTTTCCTGACACCGTCGCCTGAAGGCGGCCGGTCATGGCGGGAGACGGAACAGCGGCGATTCCTTCATCAACGGACCACGGTCGACGGATCGCGGGCAGAGGAAAGCCCAACCCGTAGCCGCTCGAGATCCGAGGCGTTGTTATAGACGTGCGCGCTGATGCGCAGCCGGCCCCGGCGGCAGGCGGCGACGACGCCGTGATCCCGTCGCAGCGCTGCGGCGGCCGCGGCCGGATCGACGCCGGGCCGCTCGAGCACCACGATCGCCGAACGGTCCTCGGACCGGGGCGAGCCGTGGATCGTCCAGCCGGCGGAGACCGCCAGCTCGCGCACGGCGTCGGCGCGGTCGAGAATCCGCGACGAGACGGCGTCGAGGCCCCATTCGAGCAGCAGCTCGATGCTGGCTCCCAGGGCGACGATCCCCGCGAGGTTGTACGATCCGCCCTCCCACCGCCGGGCGTCGGGCCGGAGCTGGAGCTCGGGGACGGGCGCGTTGTAAGAGCCGACCACGCTGTGCCAGCCGACGCCGATCGTCCGCAGCCGGTCGATCCACTCGCGGCGGACATACAGGATCCCCGCGCCCTCCGGGCCGAGCAGCCACTTGTGCCCGTCGGCGGCCAGGAAGTCGATCGGCGTGCGACTCACGTCGATCCGGTGCGGGCCGAGCCCCTGGATCGCGTCGACGAAGAACGCGATGCCCCGGTCCCGGCAGAGCGCCCCGAGCGCATCCAGATCATTGCGGAAGCCGGTGGCGAACTCGACGTGGCTGATCGCCAGCATCCGCGTGGATGAGTCGATCGCGGCGGCGAGGTCATCCACCCGGATCCGCCCGTCGCGGGTGGCGACCTGGCGGACCGAAACACCCCGATCGGCCAGGTTCATCCAGGGGAACAGGTTCGACGGGTACTCGTCGGCCGCCGTGACGACCGTGTCCCCCTCGCGCCAGGGGAAGCCCTCGGCGATCAGGCCGATGCCGTGGGTCGTGCTGGCGACGAACGCGACCTCGTCGCGATGGGCGTGGATCAGCCTGGCGGCGAGGTCGCGGATCTCCTCGACGCGGCGGTCGTTGTCGGGCCAGGCGACGACGCCGTCTTCCTCCTGGCGGGTGATCCAGGCGCGCAGGGCGTCGCCCGAGCGGCGGGGCAGGGGGGCGACCGCGGCGTGGTCGAAGAACGCCCACCGGCGCGCGACGGGGAACTCGGCGGCGCGAACGGCTTCCCAGTCGATCGCGGGCGGTCGGACCACGCCAGGAGTCTCCGGGGCCGTTCCGAGGGCCGACGCGGCCGGTCTCACCGCCGCGCCGACTTGGCCACGACGAACAACACGAGCATCGACAGCAGGCCCGCGCCGAGGTAGTACGGCACCGGGTCCCCCTTGGACTTCGACCCGCCGTTCACGTCAAATTCCTCCTGGGCGCGGCTCGTGGTCGTCGCGGCCGGGGAGAGGATCAGCCCGAGGGCCAGCAGGATCGGGGCGGCCCGTCGGAGCGAGCGCCGGAGCTTGTCGATCATCGTTCGCGTTCCTTGAGGGTCAACGGTCTTCGGGGGCTTTCGGTCGTCATGGGGAGCCACTCTCGCAGCGGGCGGACGCGGCGGCGGAACGCCCGGCGGGCCATGGCGACCGCCTTCCAGGCCGGGCCCCGGGAGCGAAGGTGCGCGATGTAATCATCCAGGCCGACCGCCCAGAAGCGGTACTCGCGCCCGCGGAATTCGTATGCCCCGTTGTCCCGCGGCAGGGGGAACGGCTGGATCGGCTCGGCGTAGGCGAACGCCAGCAACGCCCGGAACCCCGGCCCGAACATCGACTGCCACCGCTCCAGGGCCTCCAGGTCGTCGGTCGTCACCCAGTTCTCCCAGGCACGCAGCCCGCGCGAGTCCTTCCCCTTCTTTCCTTTCACCTCGACCACCAGGTTGGTGCCGAATCGAGGATACAGCAGGAAGTCCGGGTTCTTCAGGCCCTCCTCGCCGAAGATCGCGCGCTTGGCCTCGTCGATCGCCACGCACGGCACCCGCAGCGAGCGGATGAACCCCTCGAAGGCCGCCTCGTAGTGGTTGGATCGCTTGGCCATGGCTCCGTCCCGCGCGCAGGGAGTCCGCCCCGCAACTGCATCCCATCATCGCACTTCCGCCCGGTGCGTCAATGCCGTGCCCGAGGATTCTACTCGCCGATCGTGACGATCGGCAGGCCCTCAGCGGGCGTCCGGTCGCGCGGCCGAAGGCGAGGCGGCAGTATCGCCTCGGCGTATTCCCAGATCTGCTCGGGCGTCTCGAAGATCTTGTCGAACGACCAGTCGGCGTCGTACTCGCAGTTCGAGGTCTTGTACTCGCGGCAGATCTTGGGGCGGTTGAAGTAGATCCCGCAGCGGTAGTCGGATCGCAGGTAGTTGCACTTCGTCATGACCAGCAGGTACCACGTCCCCTTCTCGACGTAGATCAGGACGTGCTGGTGCGCCAGATACCAGCGGATCGAGTCATAATCGTCCCAGGTCGTGGGGGTGTCGATCGGCAGCGAGAAGTATCGGCAGCACTTGCCGGTGCAGTGGTCGCACAGGCACTCGCCCGGCTTCAGCTCCTGGCGGGTGGGTTTGCGCTTGCGCTGGCGCGGGCGGCGGGCAGGGGCGGCGGTCGCAGCATCGGTCTTGGACGAGGTCACGGGCGGGCTCCTCGTTGGGAAGGAATGGCGGCCGGACGGAGGGCCGAGCAGGCGGCGGCCAGCGCGGCGACGTGCGCGTCGGTCGTGCCGCAGCAGCCGCCGATCAGGCGAACGTTCGCCGCGAGGAATTCCGGAACCGCCGCGGCGAAGGCGGCCGGGGTCGAGTCGGCGTCGCCATCGGCTGGATCGACGCCCGGCTTGGCCAGGAGCGGACACGGCACCGCCGCGGCCACACGTTGCAAGAGCGACAGGAGCCCCGCCAGCGCGGGCCGGCAGTTCGCCCCGATCGCGGCGGCCCCGGCGTCCACCAGGCGGCGCGCGGCGTCCTCGATCGCGTCGGGCCACTTCCAGAGCCCGACGACGATCGGCAACGCCTCGCCGCCGAGCGCCGCGCGGACCTCCGCCAGCGCGGCCACGGCCGGTTCGAGCCGGAACGTCTCGAGCAGGATCGCGTCGACCCCGGCGTCGCGCAGCCAGGCGGCCTGTTCGCCGACCGAGCCGGGCTGGTCGGCCGAGGTCGGGCCGATGTCGCCGAGGACGATGCCGTCCGGCCCGACGGCCTGGCGGGCCAGGTCGGCCCCCGCGCGGTTGAACGACTCGGCGTCGCCGGCGCGACCGAGTCGCGACAGCCATCCTCGGTTCGCGCCGAAGGTGTTGGTGACGAGCCCGACGGCCCCGGCCGCCCGGTCGAGTCGATGGATGGCCAGGACATCGTCCGGCCGATCGAGGTTCCAGTGACAGGGTTCGTCGCGGACGAGCTCCAGCCCCCGGGCAAGGAGCCGCGTCCCCATGCCGGCGCCGAGCACGATCGGGCCCTGGCGCAGCCGGTCGAGGAAGAGGCCCGGCGCTGGCGAGCGATCGGGCGGACGCTCGCGCTCGGCGGCGTTCGGTGGTTGGATT
Organism: Planctomycetales bacterium; assembly: GCA_027452145.1. Taxonomy (GTDB): domain Bacteria; phylum Planctomycetota; class Planctomycetia; order Isosphaerales; family Isosphaeraceae; genus JAKAUH01. The sequence goes on along the minus strand of DAIDHB010000447.1, from coordinate 10,282 downwards.
CCGGCCGGGATCGCCATCACGTGTGTTTGGTTCGGTTGCGGAGGCGGTTGCTGACGCGCACGAGGAACCGATTCTCCTCGTCGGAGAGGGCGGCGCGGCCCTCGCGATAGAGCTTCTCCAGGATCTCGTCCATCCGCCGCTCCTCGGCGGCCTCGCGGGCCATCCGGCGCTCGCGGCGGAGCTCCGACCGGCGGCGGCGCCATCGCTTGAGGGCGCTCTCGCCATACGGGCGGACCTTGGCCGCGCCCCCCTCGAGGCTCGTGTAACCCTCGGAGAAATCGTAACCAAAGACGCCGTCGTCGAGATACCCGCCTTCCTCGAGCATCTGGGCCTCGACGTACAGCATGTACTCGATCATCACGGCGATCGAGATCAACGTCCAGCCGTCGGTGCCCCAGCTCTTCATCAGGCGAAAGACGCCCGACACGCCCAGGATGATCGAGCAGCCCCGCGCGCCCCAGAAGGCCCCGACGCTGTCGCGCGACGCGATCCCCAACGCCCCGCCGATCATCGACCGCACCACCCGGCCGCCGTCGAAGGGAAGGGCCGGGATCAGGTTGGCCAGCAGCAGGATCCAGTTCCAGTAGGCGAACCAGCCAATCGTCCAGGCCACGCTCATCGGCGCCGCCAGGTCCTTGCCGATCCACGGGGCGCCGAAGTCCGGCTTGCCGTTGCCGAACGGCCACCAGACGACCTGCGCGCCCGCGAAAAGCGCGAGCCCGATCGCCGAGATCAGGAAGGCCGACGCGCTCGTCAGCGGGCCAGCCAGCGCGACGAGGAACTGCTCGCCCGACCGCATCCGGAACGACGGCCCGACCAGGCTTCCCAGCGGCCAGAGATGCACCTCGTCCTGATCGTGCTCGAGCCTTGAGGCCATCAGGGCATGCCCCAGCTCGTGCAGCGCCAGCGCGGCGAGCAACAGCCCCAGCCAGGTCGCGGTGTGCCCCAGGTTCGCCAGCCGGCCGCCGCCGTCCCTCGAGCCGACCGACGCGAGCAGCCGGAGGACCACGAACGCGATCAGGAGGAAGTGGACTCGGACCGTCGTGCCGAACCATCGTCCCAGGCGGATCGGCGACCAGGTCAGGGGATCGCTCATGGCCGGCCACTCGGACTAAATTGCGGGCGTGGCATCACGGGACTCTCGCGTCCCCGATATTCTTGAGTCTAGCAGGCGCCGCCATCCGTCGCAATGTCGCGTGCAAAGGCCATGCCGGCGCCTCCCCGCGCGAACGACCGTGGCAGCGCGAGGGACAGCGCCTCATTCGCGAGCCCGGACCGGGATGACCCCGGTCCGTCCCAGCGCGGCCGAGCCGCCAACAACTTATCAATCAGGAATGATGAACCACCGCCAAACGCCCACCCCCGGGCGATGCGCATCCGGGTGACGGACGGTTCGGCGCGGGGAGCTGACGCCGCCGAGGAATGGAATCGTCACCACGAATGGCACGAAGACCACGGATCGGGACCGCCTAGGCCTCCACCGGATTCGTGCCCTTCGTGTGATTCGTGGTCGATTTCCGAGACTCCTCGCCGGGCATCGCCGCCGGACGCCCTGGAGGAGCAAGGACCGATCCGCATGGGCTGACCCTGCCCCGGGTGGTGTTTGGCGAGGAGTGTCGAGAAAACCAGCCACGTTCCCGCCTTGGGTCGCGTGTCGTGAGGTCGATCACCGACACCCCTGAGTTCCAGGGGATGGCTGCTCGGAAGCAAGCGGATTCGTGAGTGGAATCAGGTCCCGTGGGAATCCAGGCTAGCCCTGCTCCCCGCCCGGGTTGGAGATGATGACGGCCTGCTTCTTCGGCCTCGGCGGATCCGACTGCCGCACGGCACACTGCGGGTGAATGCCTGCTCGGGAGTAGACCTCTTGCTGGCAGACCGGGCACCGCACCCTGGTCGAGATGGGCTTCGGCGGCGTGTGATAGTAGCCACCTGACATTGGGGTCGCCTTCCGGGTGGGTTCGTCCCTGATAGGTTGCTCATGAGGCCGTGACGTCTCGGTCAGCCACGCCCACGAGAGCCGGGTTTCACGGCACGCCCGGCGACGGGGCCCGAGGGATCGCCCTGTCCCGGCGGCCGCCATGTCAGTCGAACGAGAACTTCCCCCGAGACGGTGCCGATCCGGCCGAGGTCGGTGACATCGGCGAGGCAGACAACGACCGAATCGCCGCCGTTGACGTAGGCGGGCGGCTGCCTCGGATCGCCATGCGCGTGCGAAAGGGCGAACCGCACGGTGTCACCAGCCTTGAGCGAATCGCCGGGTGATAGCGAGACGACCGCCTCGCAACTCCGACCTCGCTCGACTTCCGAGATCCGTCGCTCGTCGGCGGGGTAAGTGTTCATGCGGGGGCTCACCGGATGGATGATCGTTCGAACGATCGACGACGAAACCCGCACGAGACGAGGGCGGGCGTCCACGAACGAGGGGATTCCAGGCCGCGAAGCCTGGACCGGCCGGCCCGACGCTCGTGACCCTCGAAAGGGCCCAGGTCGAACGAGGGGCTCGTCGGTGCGAGCCCCTGGATGCTCCCGGCGCTGGCGGGCGATCAATAACGATTTCGACCGCCGCCGTAGCCGCCGCCACCGCCGCCGCCGCCGTAGCCGCCGCCACCGGAACGGGCCTCACGAGGCTTGGCCTCGTTGACCGTCAGGTTGCGGCCGTCGTGGTCACGACCGTTGAGCCCTTCGATGGCGGCGTGCGCCTCCGCCTCGGTGCCCATCTCCACGAAGGCGAATCCCTTCGAGCGGTTCGTGTCCCGATCGACGATGACCTGGGCACTCTGCACGGACCCATACGGCGTGAAGAGCGCCTCCAGGTCGGACTCATTGACGTTGTAGGTGAGGTTGCCGACGTATAGCTTTCTGGACAAGATCGACTCCGCAGCGAGAAGACGACGACCCGCCGGGTGCTTTCCGGGTCGAGGAGAAAGGCAGGCTCGGTGCGAGCCCGTCGGGCGGGAAGGGCGAGGGAATGAGCAGTGACCGGCTCCGAAGGGGCCCGCGATGCCTCTCGATCGTCCATCCAAACCGGATGCATTATAACCGACGCAGCAGAAAAAGGAATGCTCAAGAATTAGAAAATTTTTCGATGAGAGGATGATGCGACCCGCGAGGGACATGGCCGAATGCCGCGGACACAATCAGAACCCCTTCATGGGCCATTCCTTACGGATCTCCGCACGCGGCCTCGGCATGCGATGGGGGATACGAGCCCGATGCTGGTTTCCCCCCCGCCCTCAATCTAGCTGCGTCGCTGTTTGGGCTCCGTGCACTACCAATTCCGAGAATCCCGTGGGCGTACCGGGTTTCCCAGGTCCTCGGTGCGATGGACTTTGTGTCGCCGTGGTTGCCCTCGGTCCATCCCGGCTCCGCCTCCTACCGCAGACCAGCCCCAGAGAAATGAACCACAGAGACACCGAGACACAGAGATCGGACCGAGAAGAGAGGAGAAGAGAAGAGGACTCGAGACCGGCTCACCCCGGCCGATCTCCCATGCCCCGTCCCCCAACGGTCTTCTCTTCCGGTCTCTGTGTCTCGGTGTCTCTGTGGTTCATTAGGATTGATTGATAAGTTGTCGCCGGCTCGGCCGCGCTGGGTGCCTCTATGGTGAATTTTTTTTTTGATTGATTGCGGCCCGGCCGCCCCGAGTTCCTGACGAACTCGGCTGGCTCGGGCGGCCTATCGATTCCAGGCCGTTCGGTGAATGAGGCGAGAGCTGGTCGGGAGGAGGCGGGTTCAACGATCCGGGGACCCTGCGATGATTAATCCCAGGCCGGTCAACAAGTTCGACGCCCTCGACGGGGTGACGTCCGGCCTGACATTCCGGACCTTCCGCCGGGCCGCCGTTGTGGCGAACCTGCTGGTCGCCACGCTGGTCTTCGTCGAATTCAGCCGCATGCCTCTGGTCGAGCACGATCCCGGGCCCTTCAAGATCGGGCTCGAGTGCGGTTCGACACCGCCGCGAGGTTCAGGCTGCTTGTCGGGGGGATGCCATCCCGCAGAAGGGATACGGGGACGACGCGAACCCGGAACCTCGCGCCACTTCAGTGGTCGAACCCTCCACGAGGCGGCCGAGGATCCGGGCATCGCCCCGCGGACCGCCGACGCCGGTCAGGCCCATTCTCGGGCCTGGCTGGCGGCCGATCTATCCAGCGGTTAGATTAATATCAAAGCCATCAGCGCGATTTCGATGCCGATTCCGCATCGGGTGGGACGAACCACCCCGCAGGAGCGATTCCGTGAACGAACTCGACCTCTTCACCGAGGCCCTGAGCCGGACCGATCCGGCCGAACGAGCCGCGTTTCTTGATGAGGCGTGCGCGGGGAACCCCGAACTGCGCCGCCGGCTCGAGGAGTTGCTTGCCGGTCACGCCCGGAGCCGCGGTCCGCTGGATCGGCCAATCGTGGCCCCGGCTGATTTCGGTCCGACGGCCGACCTGTCGCCCAGGGACGCAACCGGGCAGCACCGGCCGCTCGAAGGGGCGGAAACGCTGGCGCGCGCCGATCCCAATGCCACCACGGATGTGGAATCGGGGGCCCGCACGCCGCCGACGGACGAGTTCGGGGAGTCCCGACCCGACCCGGCGGCAGTGACGATCGACCGCTCCGATTCGGGGGCCACCACGGCGCCGCCGAGTGCTCCCACGCCTCCCGCGGCCAGGGTAGCGACGCACGAAGGGATTGGCACCGTCATCGCCGGTCGGTACACGCTGGTCGACGTGATCGGCGAGGGAGGCATGGGCTCGGTCTACCTGGCCAGCCAGACCGAGCCGGTCAAGCGTCAGGTGGCATTGAAGCTGATCAGGACCGGGATGGATTCGCGGGGCGTGCTGGCCCGGTTCGACGCCGAGCGGCAGGCCCTGGCCCTGATGGACCACCCCAATATCGCCCGGATCTACGACGGCGGCGTGACCCCGGCCGGCCAGCCGTTCTTCGTGATGGAGCTGGTTCACGGGGTGCCGCTCACCGAGTACTGCGACCGGAAGCGGCTGACCGTGAAGGATCGCCTCGAACTCTTCGTTTCGGTGTGCCAGGCGGTGCAACACGCGCACCAGAAGGGGATCATCCATCGCGACCTGAAGCCGGGCAACGTGATGGTCACCGAGGTTGACGGCAGGCCGACGCCCAAGGTCATCGACTTCGGCGTGGCCAAGGCGACCGAGCAGAACCTGACGGACATGAGCTTCGCGGACACCGGGGCGATCGTGGGCACCCCCACTTACATGTCGCCCGAGCAGGCCGACCCGTCGTCGATGGACATCGACACGCGGACCGACGTCTATGCGCTCGGGGTCATGCTCTACGAGCTGCTCGTCGGCTCGCCGCCGCTGGACGCGAGGCAGTTCCGGCGAGGGGCCATCCTCGAGATGCTGCGGATGGTGCGCGAGGTCGACCCGCCGCGACCGAGCACGAAGCTGAACACGGCCGAGGCCCTGCCGAGCATCGCGGCCAATCGGAGCATCGAGCCGGCCCGGCTGTCGAAGATGCTGCGAGGCGAGCTCGACTGCGTCGTGATGAAGGCGCTGGAGAAGGACCGCGACCGGCGTTACGACACGGCCAATGGCCTCGCCCGCGACATCCAGCGCTACCTCGCCGACGAGGTCGTCGAGGCCCGGCCGCCGAGTCGCGGCTATCGGCTGAAGAAACTCGTCAAGCGGAACAAGGGGCAGGTGATCGCGGCGAGCCTCGTCTTCCTGACCCTGGTCGGCGGGATCGTCGGCACGACCATCGGGCTGTACAAGGCGAATCGAGCCCGGGATGCTGAAGCCGAGCAGCGGAAGGTCGCGGTCGGGGAGCAGAAGCGGGCCGCGGCGGGCGAAAAGCTCGCCGGTGAGCGCCTGGTCCAGGTCGAAGCCGCGAGGAAGAAGGCGGAGGAAGAGAAGCAGGTCGCACAATCGGTCAAGGGCTTCTTGCAAGAAAAACTGCTGGCGCAGGCGGACACGAGAGCTCAGGCCGACGCCCTCCTGAAAATGGGCGGGACAGCCGCCGAGGCGAAGCTGAACCCGACCATTCGCGAACTCCTCGACCGAGCCTCCAGGGAACTGTCGCCCGCGAGGATCGAGCAGAGTTTCCCCGGGCAACCGCTGGTCCAGGCCGAGATCCTCGCGACAGTCGGAACGACCTATTACCGGATCGGCGACTACCAGACGGCGATCGATACCTTGAAGCGAGCCGATGCCCTGTTCCGGCAATACCTCGGCCCCGACGATCCCGCCACGCTCGCCAATATGAACGCGCTTGGTTATGCGTATGGTCGCACCCGCGGGAATGAGGCCCTGACCCTGTCGCTCTTCGAGAACCTGCTCGAGCTCTCGAAAGCCAGGCTGGGACCCGAGCACCCCGATACACTCAGGCGTATGCATGATCTCGCCGGGGCCTATCTCAATACCGGGAAGCAGGACCTGGGCAAATCGCTGCTCCAGACGACGCTGGAGCTCCAGAAAGCGAAGATCGGCCCCGAACATCCCCACACACTCAGGACCATGGAAAGTGTCGCCGATGTGCATCTGAGTTCCGGGAGGCTGGACCTGGCCCTCCCGCTCCTCGAGGAGGTGCTGAGGGCCACTCGAGCCAGGCTCGGCCCTGAACATCCCCAGACGCTCGTCGCCATCAACAACCTCGCCCTGGCCTATCGGATGGCCGGTAGGCCAGGCGACGCCGTGCCGCTCTTCGACGAGGCAGTGAAGCTGTTCAAGGCCAAGCTCGGCCTCGAAGATAGGGATACGCTGATCTGCATGCACAACCTCGCGATGTCGTATCGCGAGGTCGGGAAGCTGGACAGGGCGATCCCGCTCATGGAAGAGACCTTGAAGCTCATGAAGGCCAAGCTCGGGACCAGCAACGGCACGACGATTACAAGCATGATGGAACTCGTCGTCGAGTATGAGGCGGCCGGGAAGGCGGATCGGGCGTCTGCGCTCATGGAAGAGATGGTCAAGGCCATGAAGCCCGAGCTCGGCCGGGAAAACAACGAGGGGCTCGTTGTTCTCCAGTACCTCACCTGGACCTATCAGAGATCCGGCAAGCTGGAAAAGGCCGTGCCGCTCCTCGAGCAGACGCTGGCCCTGGTCAAGGACAACTTCCCCCCCGACCACCCCGGAACCCTCATGGCCATGGGCAACCTGGCCGAGTGCTACCAGAAACTCGGGAAGCCCGACCGGGCGGTGCCGCTCCTCGAGCGGACGCTGGCCCTCCAGAAGGCCAAGCTCGGCGCCGATAACCCACAGACGCTCGTGACCATGAACAACCTGGCTGTGGGCTACCGGGACTCCGGAAAGCTGGACGTGGCCTTGCCGCTCTTCGAGCAGACGCTGGCCTTGCAGAAGGCGAAGCTCGGCCCCGACCACGCCGACACCCTCACCACCATGGGCAGCCTCGGCTACTGTTACCTGGCGACCCGCAGGCTGGACCTGGCGGTGCCGCTCCTCGAGCAGACGTTGGCCCTCCAGAAGGCCAGGAAACATGATGAGATCATCAAGACCATGAGCAACCTGGGTTCAGCCTACGTTACCGTCGGCAATCTGGACCTGGCCCAGCCGCTCCTCGCCGAGGCATTGGCCCTCCAGAAGGCCAGGTTCGGCCCCGACCACCCTGACGTCGTCGTCATGATGGGCAACCTGGCCGAGAGCTACATGAAAGCCGGCAAGCTGGACCTCGCCCTGCCGGTCTACGAGCAGCGGCTTCCATTGATCAGGGCGAAGCTCGGCCTCGACCACCAGGAAACTCTCTCCACCATGCAGAACCTGGCGACCTGCTACATGTCGGCCGGAAAGCTGGACCTGGCCCTGCCGCTCTACGAGCAGGCGCTGCCGCTGGTCAGGGCGAAGTTCGGCCCCGGCCACCCCAACACCCTCACCACCTTGAACAACCTGGCCCAGTGCTACCAGAAGCTCGGGAAGCACGACCTGCTCCGGTCGACCTTGCGCGAGGGGATCAGCAGCTCCCGGAGGGTGTATCCCGGGGATAGCCTACCACTGGCCCAGGGGCTGGCCGTGGCCGGCCTCTTGCTCCTCCAGTCCCGGGACTTCGACGAGGCCGAACCGCTCCTCCGCGAGTGCCTCGCCATCCGCGAGAAATCGCAGCCCGACCACTGGGCGACCTTCAACACGCAATCGATGCTCGGCGGCGCCTTGCTCGGCCAGAAGAAAGTCGACGAGGCCGAATCGCTATTGCGGAAGGGCTACGAGGGGATGAAGCAGCGGGAGCAAACCATCCCGCCGCAGGGCCAGGTCCGACTGTCCGACGCCCTCGACCGCCTGATCGAGCTCTACACCGCCACGAAGAGGCCGGAGGAAGTCAAGAAGTACCAGGCCGAGCGGACGAAGTACCCGATCGCGGCGCCGATCCCCGGGGAGAAGAAGTGATCCCCATCGCCCCCTCGCGCGGATCAAGGCGATTGTTGACAGGTGGAGGACAATCGCCAGCGAGGCCACCGGATTTGTGAAAAGCGCGATGTCTCCGTTCCGCATTCCGTCCTATTTTGATCGCCGTCCTGCCGCGTCAGGGCAGGATGTCCGCCACCGCAGTTCCGCCGATCTCGACGCCGTCGACCACCACGCGCGGCACATGACCGGGGGCGAGGACCTCGTGCCTCCGATAGCCGCCAGGTCCTGGGTCGGAGTCCACCTCGACCTGGCCATCGATCAGGTTGACGAGCCAGTAAATCGGGACGCCGCCAGCGGCATGGATCTCGGCCATCGCCCGGTCGTCGTCCACGCTCGAGTCAGACACCTCGACGACGAGGGCGGTGTCGGCCGGTTCGGGGTACCGGGCCAGGTAGTCGCGCGGGGTGCCCCGCACGACGGCGATGTCGGGACGCGGCACGCTGATCTGCGATGGGATACACAACCCCTTCTCGCTGCGGATGTGCCACGCGGCCCGCAGGATCGCTTCAATGGCCAGTCGGATCGCTTCGCCGACGGCGCCATGCAACGGGGATTCGGCCATCCGGTTCACCACATATCCGTTGATGAGGTGGACATCGTCCCGCTTGCCGAAGAAGCCCGAGGCGATGAGCGACTCGTACTTCTCCACCGTCATCCGGTAGAGCGACGACGGAATCCAGCGCGGGCGGGCCGGTATCGATCCGGTTGTTGTCGCCGTGGACATGATCTGTTCGCCCCCCTTGATCTGGGCTCATCCGCTGGTCCGGCTCGAGATCACGGACCCAACCCATTGGGTCGTGTGCCGGCGGGGGACTTCAAGAAGCTTGGAGTCAGGGGATGGGAAGGAATCGGCGAAAAGGAGCGAAGAGCTGAGAGCGAAGCGACGTAATAGCATGCGGAGTCTCCGGTTGCAGCCATTCGCTCTCTTCTATCTGTCCTTCGAAATCCATTCCTTCACGAGCTCTCAAGCCGGCTCCCACCGCCGGGCACCGTCTGCTCGCCCTTCCGCTCGGCATAATCAGTCCAGGAAAAATTGGGAATCTGGAAAAAAGATGGGAATAAAACCGCGCGGCCGGCGTCTATAGAGATGTCCGTCGGTTGTCGGTCGATCTTTGGCAAATCGGTCGTCGGTAAGACAGTCATCCCGCCCGGGATGGCGGTGCATCCACGATGGTGCGGGAGGCCCGCCGCAACACGGCGCGGCGAGCCCCGCGGCATGCGTCGTGGGCAGGCGAAATGCGGCCGCCTGTCCCATCAGCGCCCTGTTGCTTGCAACACGGTCAAGATGAGTGCAAACGCATCACGGGCGGGATTCCGAGGGCTCGAGTCACCCCGAAATCGCGCGAACGAACCCAATCTTCATTATTTCCTTCATACTCGGTCGCGGGTTTTCGGCGCCGAGAGGGTGTCCGGGGGGTTGGAAACGAGCAAAACGAAGCCAATTCTGCCAGGGTCTGGCAGTCGCGTTGGTGTTCGTTCTTTCATCAAGCGGTCGACGTCCGCTTTGCGCGCCGAGGCTGGTCGGGCCGGTCGACCGAGATCCGCACGGGGAATGGCTGGGGATTCCGCTCGTCCTGGACGGTCCCCGGCGCCCCGGAGTCGCGCCGCCCCTTGTCCTCCCAGGAACCGGACCGCATCAGTGGATTCGCGGATCAGCGGACCCCTCGGTGCCGCTGGCGGCGTCGGTGAGGATGAAACCCAGGTCCGCCTGGCCGTTGTTCGCGACCGGGGTGCGGAGCTGCCACGAGAGTCGGCGGCGGATGCAAGTCTTCGGGGTGCCCGGTCCCAGCCTGCCGGTCCTGTTGGCCCCTTTCGTCGCCCGGGCGCGCCCAGTACCATGAGGACGCGTGGCCTTGAAGGCCGTTTACCGCGTCACCGACAGGGAGCCGCCCCCGCCATGT
>DAIDHB010000446.1 GCA_027452145.1 Planctomycetales bacterium | reverse complement strand
CTTCTTCGCGGGCGTGATCTTCGCGACGGCGTTCCGCGAGAGCCGCCACCCCGACGTGGATTTCGGCTCGAACATCGCCGGCGTGGTCCTCGGCGGACTGACCGAGAACTTCTCGCTGGTGCTGGGCTTCGACCGCCTGCTCCTGATCGCCGTCGCCTTCTACTTTCTCGCGGCAGTCCTCGGCCCCAGGCTCTCGATGGCGAACTCGGCCGGAGTCGAATAGATCATGCCCGCGTCGCGGGATTTGGGAAATGCCGACGACGGCGGGTCGTGGCACGGGCGCAAACGCTGCCAGGTTGCAGTTTTGCGACCGTGAGGAGGGTGGCTTGGGTTCGCCCTCCGGGAGATGCCTTCCGGATGTTGTCTCCGGTTTTTCGTCGCTTGGACTTGCAGTCGGGGCGACAGGATTTGAACCTGCGACCTCACGGACCCGAACCGTGCGCTCTAGCCAGGCTGAGCTACGCCCCGTCATCGGATGACCTAAGTGATCTTAGCGATCCCGGCGGTCCTGTCAATCGCATCATCGCGATCGCGAGTGCGGCGCAGGATCGCCCTGGGGCTCTGCGGGCCGGATGGCGGTGCGGCGGGGACGGGGCGCGCCGGCTCGGGGGGCGTGGAGCTCGAGCGGAGTCCGGATCCCGGCCATGAAGGCATGCCAGTCCCGCTCGACGCCCTCGATGTCCTCGCCGAATGCGCGGCGGAAGGCCACGACCGTCCGCTCGCCGCGGGCCTCCTGGCCCGGGGGAAGGCTCGTCTCGCCGTTTTCCTCGGGGTTGCGCAGCAGGTCCAGGAACGTCACGAATTCCGCGGGATGCCGCAGGCGAAGGTAATAGACCAGGGCCCAGGCGTGCGCGTAGAGGTCGCGCTGATAGCCGTGTCCGAAGCCGGCGTCCCTGAGCAGCCGCTCGAGTCGCGGCGACGGGCGCGAAGCCCGCCAGTCGGGCAGGCGGAGGTCGTTGGCCCGGCTGATCCCCGCCCATCGGCCCCCGCGCACCACCTCGAACTGCGCCGCCAGCCCCTCGTGCAGCCAGTAGGGGAAGGCATCGTGCCGGCCCGTCAGTCCGCTATCGGCCGAAAGCTGATGGACCATCTCGTGGGCCGCAAGGCCCAGGTCAAACGCCCGCCATTCGAGATCCAGGAGCAACGTGCGGTACGTGGCCTCACGCTCGAGCCGGTCGAGCCAGATCCGCCCCTCGGAGCGGCCGACGGTTCGAACCGGCTCGCCGCCCAGCTTCAGTCGCAGCCGGCCCCTCGCCGGCAACCCGTCGAGCCCGGCCGCGAGGTCGCGGAGCTCGATCCGTCGGGCTGCCAGGCTCGCCCGCGCGGCCCGCTGCCGTTCGCCGCTCCGCGCGTCCCAGGCGACGACCGCCTCCCAGGTCGGGTGAAAATAACCGCCGGTCGTCGCGAACGCGTCGGCGCCCTGGCGATGCAGGAAGGCCAGGTAATCCTGCCGCTCGGCGAACCAGGCCGAGACCAGGCGGTGACGAGGCGCGCGCAGCTCGATCCCCTCCGCGGCGAAGAGCAGGTGGAAGCCCAGGACAACTCGCTCAAGCAGCTCCACCCGCTCGCGGGCCTCGGCCTCGCCGTGCTGGTGGAGGAGCAGGACGTGCGGGCCCCGCGCGACCTTCATCTCGACCCCCAGCGCCGACTGGAGGGCCGAGAATTCCGGGTCGGGGCACGGCCGCTCCAGCCTGTCGAGCATCGCCACCATCCGGGCCGTCGCCGCGTGGCCGGGGTCGATCGCTCGGAGGGCTCGCAACTCGCCGGCCGCCTCGATTGTCAGCCCGTTCTCGACGGCCCACCAGGCGGCTTCATGGCGCGCGGCAATTCCCGAAGCCTGCGCCGTCCGAAGCCGCGTCTCCCACTCCTCGGCCGGGCAATAGCCCGGAATTCGCCTGAGGATGTCCTCGGGATGCAGCTCCAGCCGGCCTTCCGGCAGCTCGACCGTCAGCCGGCCGCCCTCCTCGGCGACCGCGAGCTGGGCCTGTCCGCCGCCGCGGAAGTAGATCAGGTCCGACCGGCCCGCCGTCGCGATCAGGAGCAGTCCTGAACAGGCCACCAGGCAGGCTTGCCATCGTCTTTTTCTCGCCCGCCAAGCGTCCATGCCTGTCGCCTCCGGATTGTCGAACGTTCGCCCGGACTCCTTACGGCGGGGCGATGTTAGTCACCTCGCGACGGCCTGGCAACTCGAGACACGCCAGGCCCGCCCACGTGGGCGCCGATGGGGAGGCCGGACCATCGGCTGAGACGAGGCGGTGTAAAGAATGCTCAAAACGCGGGGATTCTCGCCCGGGGAGTGTCGCCGGAAGCCGCGCGTATACGAAGGTCTAGATCGGGCGGCGCCGGCCGTACCGGGGACGACACGAACGAGGAGATCTGGTGACGGGCGGGAGGATACGATGCTGATCCTGAGTCGCAAGGCGTTGCAGCAAGTACAGATCGGCGAGGATATTCGATTGACGGTCGTGAAGGTGGACCGCAACCAGGTCCGGATCGGCATCGACGCGCCCGCCGGGATATCGATCCTCCGCCGGGAGCTCGTCGGTAGGGCCAGGGCGATCGAATCGATTGAGGCGGCGGGCGAACCGGCGGTGAATCTCGCAGCGGCGCGACGGGGTGTCGAGCCGCGGTGATTGCCCTGGCGGTCGGGCGTCATTGTCAGAAAACGGCCTGCGCCGCCGCCGATGCCTCCTCGGAGGCGTCGTCTCCGCTATTGTAGCGGGTGGCGGCGGCGTTACCCACGGCGAGCGAGTTGAGGCTGTAGTTGATCTGGTTGACCAGATTCTTGAGCGCGTCGGGAGGTCCTTCGAAGATCAGCGCGACCTGGGCCGGGTCCCCCTTCGCCCCATGGAAATAGACCTCGACCTTCTTGCCGCCGGCATCCAGTGTGGTGGATCGGTACTGGACGGCCTTCCGTCCATGGGCGTCGGGACTCACGGGTTTGAGCTGGGCCGCGTCGAGCTCGGTGCTGTAGGCGCCCTTGATCAGGTCGACGACATCGGCCGTGAAATCGCCACGCGCCGCGGAGGCCGCGGGGTTGGCCCCTTTCTTGGTCGGGGTCGCCGGGGCATTGCTCCGCGCCAGGACGTGGAGCGTCGCCTGGGTGGAGGTGTCGATGAAGCTCTCGGCGGCGTCGAACTTGCCCGGCTCGATCGGCGCCATGGTGAATGTCTGGGCTCTCGTGAGGCCCTTGGGAGCGCGGATATAGACCTTGGCGGCGACAAGTTTGGAATTCTTGTCGGGCTCTTCGGTATTCTTGGTAAGGCTCTTGAGATACCTTAGCCTCTCGACCGAATCATTGACGCGCATATCGTAGGCCTGGAAGCAGCCGACCGAGAAGGCCAGGCTCGCGCCGACCAGGATTGCCAGGGCCCTCTTCATCGTGCACCTCGCGTCGATGGTTTGCTCGTCGGCCAGGCGGGGCTTCTCGTCGCCGGCCCGATTGGATTTCGATCCATGGTCTGCGGGGAAGGTCCGCCTGTCAAGGACCCGGGAGATCGGTTGCTTGGAGTCAAGACGATGAACGAACCCGGCGAGGAACCGAGCGCCAGCCTGTCCGCGACCCCGCCCGCGGCGGAGGGCCCGTCGCCGGTGGTCCGGACGGCCGGGGTCGTCCAGATCATCGCGCTGGTCAAGCCGTTCCGGGCCCAGGCGGTGCTGGATGCCCTGGCCTCGGTGGGTATCCTCGGGGGGACGGTGCGTGAGGCGATGGGCTACGGTCGGCAGAAGAACCGACTCCACCAGTACCTGGGGAGCGAGTACAACACCTCATTCGTGCCGAAGGTCGAGCTCTGCGTCTTCGTGGAGGAGGGCTCCGTCCCGGCGGCGCTGAGGGCCATCGTGGGCCAGGCGCGGACCGGGCGGATCGGCGACGGCAAGATCCTGGTGCTCCCGTGCTCGGGCGACTTTCTGAGCTGGTGAATCGAATCGAGTCTCCTCCCCAGCCGAAGGCGCTCGCCCAATCGATCAATGGGGCGTATTGATCCACAGGACCCGTCGGAATCGCGCGGGATGCTCCTGGTCTTCCAGGTCGATGAGCATCTGGGGGGGATTGGCCTAGGGGTTCTCGGCGCGGAGCAAGGCGTATCGGCCGCAATTCTGGAACCAGCGGACCATGGCCTGCCCCTCGTGCCAGACGACCACGAGCTTGTTGTGGAGCTGCTCGGCGTTCTCGTCGTGCGCGGAGTAGGCGACGGACGCCCCGTCCGCCACGACGGGCGTCATGTCATCGCCGACCACCTCGATGCAACGTCCCTCGCGGCGCGCCGCGCGCCACTCCGTCCGGGCATCCGGGTTCATGCCGGACCCGTGATCGGCATGGGACTCGGCGCCGTTGTCGATCGGGCCTTCCTCGCGAATCCCGGCCGAGGGCATCGGCCCGGCGGCCGCCGGTTCCGGCGTGCCGGGAGGCCGGATCAGTGCGTCGTCGGCCGAGGGACGTCGATCGGGAGGGGCGTTCTGCCCTTCCAGGAGGTGGAGCGCCTCACGAAGCAAGGCCCCGACCGTCGCCGCCGGGGTCGTGCCCGTTTCGCGGCGTTCGGGCTTTCCCTGCCGGAATTTCGCCCCCTGACCATGCAATAGCCAGGATGGCTCGATCGACGTCAGCTCGATGATCTTCAGGATGACCTCGGCCGGGACCGTTACCCCGGCCTCGTAGTTGTACCAGGTGCGGACGGGTATCCCCAGCCGCCGCGCCATCTCGGGGCCGCCGCGCTCGCCGAACATCTCCTGACGCAGGCTCGCCAGCCGCTCGGCCAGGGCTAGCTTCGCTCGCACCGACTCGGGAAGGGTCTTTCGACGCGCCATGACAGTAGTCCAGAGGGGAAAGAACTTGACCTCGCGCCCACTATCGCCGGATCGCGATGAGCGCTCGCTACCGAAGCTATTTAAGGCGTTTTGAGCAGAAAATCAACGCGCTACCCAAAAAAAATCTGGTTTCTTCCAAAATAGCACAGGGATGATGATCTGCATCAACACCGAAAGACTTTGTGCGACACGAGTTCCTGAGAGAAGTGCGAACCACCCCGGCGAGTGGGTGCGACGGGGCGGGATCAGCCAGGGCGAGCGGGCCGGCGACGGCCGAGGTTCGCGGCCAGGCCACCGGCGGTCGGTCGATCGATCGATCGGAAGTCCCCAAGGGCAAACCGACGGCGGCAATACCGAAACGCAGGCGGAGAAGGTTGGGACGGATGACGCGACGGACGAGAGCCGATCAGCCGCGGGGCACTGCCGCGCCCCGGGGAGCCGGCGAGTTCATTCGTCGTCGAGGTTGAGATCCATGAGGAACTGCGCGACGGCGTCGTCCTCGCCCTTGGCCGCGGGGGGCTTGGCCGCGGCGGCGGCCCTGGCCGCGGGGGCCTCGGGGGCCGGGGCGTTCCTGGGGGCCGTGGCGGCGGCTTCCTCGTCGGCCAGGGGAATGGCGGGGGTCGTGGCCGTGGGCTCGCCCTCGTCGAACTCGATCTCGAACTCGTCGTCGTCCGCGGCGACCGCCTCGACGACGGCCGTATCACCGGGCTTGGCGGAGGGTGTGTGGACCGCCGCGACGGGCTGACCGAGCGTCGCCACGCGCAGCGTGATGCCGCCGACGGTCAGCTCGTCTCCGACCTTCATGGCCTGCTGCCCCAGCACTCGCTTCCCGTTGACGAACGTGCCGTTGGAGCTGCCCAGGTCGCGGACCATGAGCATGCCGTCGGAGTCGAAGAGCTCGCAGTGTCGGCGGCTCACCTGCGAGGACTTGATGCGGATGATGCAATCGTCGTGGCGGCCGAGGCTGGTGATGCCCTCGGCCAGCCGGAGCGTCGTCGTCGCGCTGCGGCCGCGGACCACCTGGAGTACGTAGTTCATCGTAACTATATCCCGCTCGAATGCGCTCGATCCGATTATCTGGTGGAAGCTGACGAGATGGGCTGGTAATCAGATTAGCCTGTGCCGGCCCTCGACGCAAATGGTTCCGCCGCATCATCCCGCCCGGACGCGGTCGGGGTGGGGCCGAGGGTTCCAGGACCCCGGTCGCCCGCCGGCGCGGACCACCAGCGAGCGCCGGGCGGCCCGGCCGGCGCGGGTTTTCGCCGAAGATCGCTTGCAATCCGGGGTCGCCGCTCTATACTGAATTCGGTCCTCGGAGCCGGCCGCCACCCGGCTACAAGCCGAGGTCCGGTTGATCGATGCGGGAGTAGCTCAGGGGTAGAGCACCACGTTGCCAACGTGGGTGTCGAGGGTTCAAATCCCTTCTCCCGCTCTGGAAATGGAATGATGCCATCTCGGGTTGGCGGCTTTCGCTCGAGCGCGTTGGTTGCGTGGTGGCGGACTTAAAGCCATCCCAACCTGGTATCTCGCCGAGGGGAAGTCATTTGATGAGCACCGAGGAGCAGGAACGCGAGGCCAGCGACACTCTCACGATGGGCGACGAGCCCGTTGAGGGGGCGAAGCCGAAGATCGAGATGCAGGTCGACATCAGCGATGCCGGCCCGTGCAAGAAGCACGTGAAGATCTCGATCCCTCGTTCGGAGATCGAGCGGCAATTCACCGCGTCGCTCGACGAGTTCGGCCGGGACGCGGCCATGCCCGGCTTCCGGCCCGGACGGGCCCCACGCCAGCTCGTCATCAAGCGATACAAGAAGCAGGTGGCGGAGCAGGTCAAGTCGGCGCTGCTGATGACCTCCCTGGGTCAACTGGAGGAGGACTACTCCCTCGAGCCGATCGCCCAGCCCAATCTGGACATCGCTGCCATCGAGTTGCCCGAAGACGGGCCGATGAACTACGAGATCGACATCGAGGTCCGGCCCGAGTTCGCCCTGCCCGAGTACAAGGGCCTGACCCTCAAGCGGCCGGTCCGCCCGATCACCGAGGCGGACGTCGATCAGTTCCTGACGGAGCAGCTCGAGCGTTACAGCCAGGTCGTGCCCAAGATCGGCGAGCCGGCCGCCCTGGGCGACCAGCTCACGGTCGACCTGGTCTTCCATCGCCCGGACGGCAGCGTGCTCAGCGAGCTGAAGGAAAGTGTGCTCCGCTTGCAGCCGGAGCTCCGCTACAGCGACGGGGCGATGCCGGCGTTCGGCGAGGCCCTGGTGGGAGCCCGCCCCGGCGAGACGCGTCGGACCGAGGCCCGGATGGGGACTTCGGTCCAGGATCCGGCCCTCCGGGGTGCCACCCTCGCGGTCGACGTCCGCCTCCACGACGTGAAGGAGGTGCGGCCTCCGGAGCTCACCACGGCGTTCCTCAACTCCCTGGGATTCGGCAGCCTGGCGGAGCTCCGCGACGCCGTGCGGGAGACCCTGGGCCGTCGGGTCGAGGGGCAGCAGCGGCAGGTGCTCCGGCAGCAGATCGTCGACCAGTTGCTGGCCAGGACGCCATTTGACCTGCCCGCCGACATGGTGGCCCGTGAGGAGGCCAGCACGATCCAGCGGCTGGTCATGCAGCTCCGCCGCCAGGGGATCACGGACCGGGAGATCCGCGCCAGCGAGGCGTCCATCCGCGCCAACGCGCGAGAAGCCGCCCTCCGGTCGCTCAAGGAGCTGATGCTCCTGGCCAAGATCGGCGAGGCCGAGGGGATCGAGGTCGATGACGCCGACATCGATGCCGAGGTCGAGGCCATGGCCGAGCAGAGCGGCGAGAGCCCGCGACGGATTCGGGCGCGGCTGGAGAAGGAGGGGATGGGTCAGACCCTGACCGCCCAGATCCTCGAGAAGAAGGTCATCGACTTCATCCTGGCATCGAGCACGGTGGAGGACGATGCGACCGCGGGGGCCGCTCCGGCGGAGGCGGTCGAGACGCTCGACCACGCCGCGGTGATGTCGGCCGACGTGCCGTCCGACGAACAAGGCGGTGCCGGGACGCCGGAAGCCGCCCAGGGGGCGGAGGCCGGCGCCTCCGACCCGGCTGAGTCGTGAGGGGCTGGCGACCCATGATCCTCATCGCCCTCGCCCCGGCTGGTTGGCGCAAGCCCGCCGCCCCGGGGCGTTCCGGCGATGGTCGTCGTCCCTCGGGCAGTGCCCAGGTAGGTGCTTCGCCGCCGGTCCTCGCCGGCAACCCGCGTCCCATGCGGGCTCGACGTTCCGACTTCTCCTGACAGGTCGAACCTCCAGCCGTCGCGCGGCCCGGACGGGTCGTAACCGCCGGACCCGGCCGGAACTGGCCCGACTCCCCCGAGACTCCCGGGGCGGGCCTTCCGGTGGCTCGGCCGCCGGGCGCGGCAGACTCTGATCGCCAAGGACCGTCCCATGCCACCCGAACATCCGATTGCCGACCCGTTCCTCCAGCGCTATCGCGATTACGCGCGGCAGCGGCAGATGACCCTCGGCGACCTGCTGCTGGAGAACCGCATCGTTTTCCTCGAGGGCGTGATCAACGACGCGGTCGCCAACCTGGCCGTCATGAAGTTCCTGTTCCTCCAGTACGAGAACCGCACCCAGGGGATCAGCTTCTACATCAACAGCCCGGGCGGGAGCGTCACCAGCACGCTGGCGATCTACGACACCATGCAGTTCATCGAGTGCCCGATCGCCACCTACTGCATCGGGCTGGCGGCCTCCGGCGCAGCGGTGCTGCTGGCTGGCGGCACCAAGGGCAAGCGGTTCGCCCTGCCCCACTCCAAGATCATGATCCACCAGCCATACGGCCAGGTCGGCGGCCAGGTCTCCGACATCGAGATCCAGGCCGAGGAGATCGTGAAGAGCAAGCAGGTCATCAATGAGATCCTGGCCCGCCACACCGGCCAGCCGATCGAGCGGGTCGCCAGGGATACGGAGCGCGACCGGTACCTGACCGCCAACCAGGCCAAGGACTACGGCCTGGTGGACGAGGTCGTCGGCCGGATCACGCCCGACAAGGAGCGGCCGGTCTCCGTCACCTGAGCCGCCCGAGGCACGCTCCGATCGCGTCCGATCCAGGCCCGTCCGCGGATCGCAACCCGAATCCGGGCGTTCATGGCGCCTGCGGCGTCCCACGGCAGGAAAACAGCAAGCGACACGCAGCCGCGACTCGCGTCAGGAGCGGCTCCCCCGACCCGGCGGGCATCCGGCCGCCATCCGTCGAGCGATCGATCCGGCGGCTGGCGAGCCCGACGCGGGGTTCCCCGAATCCAACCGACCGGACTTGCCCGGGCCGACGGCTCCTCTTTAGCGAAGGGCGCACCCATGCCACTGGTCCCGATCGTCATCGAACGCAGCGGCCGCGAAGAGCGGGCGATGGACATCTACTCCCGCCTGCTCCAGGACCGCATCATCATCCTCGGGTCGGCCATCGACGACACGGTCGCCAACCTCGTCGTCGCCCAGATGCTCGTCCTGGCGCATCAGGATGCGAAGGCCGACATCCACCTGTACATCAACAGCCCCGGCGGCAGCGTGACGGCCGGCCTGGCGATCTACGACACGATGCAATGGGTCTCGTGCGACGTGGCCACCTATTGCATCGGGCAGTGTGCCAGCATGGGCTCGCTGCTCATGTCGGCCGGCGCCAAGGGGAAGCGAAACGCCCTGCCGCACAGCCGGATCATGATCCATCAGCCGCTGGCCGGCATGGAAGGCACGGCCACCGAGATCATGATCCACGCCGAGGAATTCATCCGGATGAAGAAGCAGCTCAACCAGATCTACCAGAAGCACACCGGCCAGACGCTCGAGCGGCTCCAGGAGGATACCGACCGCGACCGCTTCATGTCGCCCGAGGAGGCGCGCGAATACGGCCTGATCGACAACGTCGTGGACCGCGAACCGCCGATCCCCCTCAATCCGAACCCCGTTCCCTGAGCCGTCCTCGGGCCGATGCGACGGCGTTCTGCCGACCGGGTGGGACCGGGGAGAAGGCGGGGGCGCGAAAGATCGCGAAGAAAATCGGAACCGCCGACGGCCGTCGGGGCACTACCCGGCACGTGGGAGACAGGCCGGGCAACGCCGGCCCAACCCGGGCCGTCGGGCGGGAGATCGAATCGGGATGATCGCGAGGCCGCGGCGGGCCGGGGGCGTGCCGCCGGAAGTCCGGACGCTCTTCGACCAGGGGACGACCGTCGGCCTGAGCGACGGCGATCTCCTGGAGCGGTTCGCCGACCGCGACCGCGGGGATGACGCGCCGGCGGCAGGGGCCGGTTCGCTGTCTGGATCGGCGTTTGTCGCGCTGGTGGAACGCCATGGGCCGATGGTCCTGAGCGTCTGCCGCGCGATCCTGCGCGACGAGCACGACGCACAGGACGCGTTCCAGGCGACGTTCCTGGTCCTGGTCCGCCGCGCGTCGGCCGTCCGGCGTCGGGAATCGGTCGGAAGCTGGCTGCACGGCGTGGCGCTGCGAGTGGCGGCGCGGGCGCGGGTCGACCTGGCCCGGCGGCGCCGGCACGAGCGCCTCGCCGTCGAGGGGCGGGAGGATTTCGGTCCGTCCGGCGAGGGTGAAATGGCCTCGTCCGAGGCGGCGGCGATCGTCCACGAGGAGCTGGGCCGGCTGCCGGAGCGCTATCGCGAGGCAGTCGTGCTCTGCTACCTCGAGGGCCAGACCTGCGAGGCCGCCGCGCACCGGCTCGGCTGGCCGGTCGGCACGGTCAAGAGCCGACTGGCCCGCGGACGAGAGCGTCTGCGACGCCGGCTGACCCGCCGCGGGTTCGGCCCGGAAGAACCCGAGCAATCGCAATCGACTGCGACGGCTGTTGTCGTCCCACCCGAGCTGGCGCAGGCCACAGTCGTCGCGATGCGCGCGCTGATCGCCGGCCGACGTGCGGCCATTTCCTCCGCGGTGCTCGCCTGGGCGGATCACACACTCCGGAGCCTGATGATGAGGCGCATCCTGCTGATTTCGGCCCTGCTGATCCCCGGGTTGCTGTTTGTCCGTGGCCCGTGGTCCGTGGTCGTTGGTTGGGTCGTCGATGATGCGGCGCGAGTTCGGCCGGCCGCGGCGGCCGGCGATGGAGGGGCAAAGGACCGTCCGGTCGCGGATGGGAACAAGACCGAGATTGTGACCGTGCGCGTGGTCGACGCGCAGGGCCGGGCCGCGGCGGGTGTCGAGGTCGAGGTCCTCGAGCGGTTCCTGGACAAGCACGGCCCGCGGTATCGCACCGGAGCCGACGGCCGCGTGCGCGTTCCGCTGGGTTCCGGCGCCGACCCGTCGGATGGGGCGAGTTTCATCGCATTCTCCGACGATCGGACGCTGGGCTGGGCGTATCGCGAGCGTCCCCGCGATCAGAAGGCCGGCGCGGATGCCGATGCCGACGTGGTCCAGATCGTCCTGCTGCCGCGGACCCACAAGGTCGAGGGCTTGGTCGTCGACCGCGACGGCCGGCCGGTGGTCGGAGTGCGGATGCACGTCCTGTCGGTCGTGCGCGGAAAGGGCCCGTACCTGAGCGACTACAGCCTCGGTCCTGACGACTCGCGGATCGGCATGGCCGTCACGGACGCCGACGGCCGGTTCACGATCGACTTGCCCGAGGGGTCGTCGGCCACTCTGCTGGCGCTGCACCCGCTTTACACCGGGCCGGCCGTCGAGTGCGGCGCTGATCAGCAGACCATCCCGCCGGTGAAGCTGGAAGCCGCCGGCGGCGTCGTCGGGACCGTGGTCGACACGACCACCGGCCGGCCCGTCGCGGCGGCCAGGTTGTATGCCGCCCGGATCGAACGATACGACATCCCGCTGATCGCGACCCAGTGGGCGACGACCGACGACCGGGGCCGATTCCGGCTCGGCGGCCTGCCGCCCGGCGTGTACAACGTCTATCTGTACGATTCCCCGCGGGGCGAGCGATTTCCCGCGGCCGCGGTCGAGGGCGTGCGCGTCGAGGCGGGCCTCGAGGCGAATGCCGTGTTGAAGCTCGTCCAGGGACGGCGGATCGAAGGCACGGTCATCAGCTCCGAAACGAGCCGGCCGATGGCCGGGACCGAGGTCCTCTGCTCCAACCCCGCGCTGCCCAGCTCGGGGCACGAGGGGAAGTCGATGAAGACCGACGATCGGGGGCGATTCGTCTTCTTCGTGCCCCCTGGGCTGTCGTGCGTCTACCGGCGCGGGAGTACGTACGCCGCCGTGAAGGGCCGGGACACGCGGACCCTGATCGTGGCGGCCGACCGCGACCCCGAGCCCGTGCAACTGGTCGCGGGCGACGCGACGACCCGGCCCGTCTTCGCGGCCGGTCGCCAGGCGCAGTTCCGCATGAAGGCGGCGGTCGCACCGGGCGAACCGCAGCAGGGCGAGCGCTTCCTGATCGGCCGGGTCGTCGACCAGGAGGGCTCGCCGATGGCCGCGGTGGTTCTCAACTTCGCGCTCCCCGGCCAGGTGATCACCTGCGCGACCGATCGTCAGGGCGTGTTCCGCGTCCGGGGCGCACCGCCGCAGGGGTATTTCCTGGACCTCATCCGCAAGGGCTATCGGCCGTCGACGGCCCACATCCCGCCCGAGGTGCGCGATGTTGAGATCACCCTCGAGCGCCTGCCGGATGGCTCATACTGAGCCGGCCGCCCCCGACTTCACGGTCGGAGCCGAGAGCATGTCGCGCCGGAGCGATCCCCGGGGGCCGTTGACGCCCCCGGGCCGCAGGTGCGTGCCGATCCGCCTGGATCAACCGGCCGGCTGATAGTTCGCGCCGTGGAGGGAGAGCAGCAGGTCGCGAGTGGCCTTGATCCCCTCGGACTCGCCGAGGCGGCTACCCTCGTACTCGATGCCGACAAACCCGTGGTAGCCGGCGTCGGTGACGATCTTGAGGATCCGCGCGAAGTCGAGCATCGTCTCGCGGCCTGAGGCGTCGAAGTCGTAGCTCTTGGCCGAGACGCCCCGGGCAAACGGCATCATCCGGGCGATCGCGTCATACACGTCGATCGCATACGGTCCGCTGTGCCCCTGCTTGTGGGGGAAGTTGCCGAAGTCGGGGAGCGTGCCGAAGGTCGGCCGGTTGACGGCCTTCATCAGCGCGACCATCGCATCCGGGTTGCTCGACGGGCCGCCGTGGTTCTCGCAGATGATCGAGATCCGGCGGCCCTCGCCGTATTCGGTGAGCTTGGTGCAGGCCTCGGCGACGGCGCCGACGTCCTTGGAGCTGTAGTGCTCGCCCGTGTTCACGCGGATCGCGTGGCAGCCCAGCGCGGCGGCCGCGTCCACCCATTTCTTGTGGTTGTCGACGGCCTTGTGGCGGGCCTTCGCGTCCGGGGAGCTCAGGTCGCCTTCGCCGTCGATCATGATCAGGACGCAGGTGACGCCGACGTCGCTGGCGCGGGACTTCAGCTCCTTGAGGTAGGCCGAGTCCTGCGCCTTATCCTTGAAGAACTGGTTGACGAACTCGACCCCCTCGATGCCGTACTGCTCGCGGGCGATTTTGGGGAAGTCGAGGTTGTCGATCTTCTTCGCGAACAGGGCCTTGTGCAGCGACCACTCGGCCAGCGAGACCTTGAAGTCGCCGATCTTGCCGGCGGCGGGCTTGCCGGTGGGCTCGTCGGCCCGGGCCGGCCGGCCGGCGAGGCCCCACGCGGCGGCGCCGGCGGCGGCTGTTGCTTCCAGGAAAGTCCGACGGTTCAGCGGCCGATGGCTGGTGCTCATCTCGGGGTGATCCTCCATTGGCGACGCGGGCCGGCCTCGCGGCCGTTTCGTAGGCGTGTGTGCAACCCACCGTCTGCCACAGCCTGTCGTTGGTGGGTTTCACCCACCCTACTTCCTGGACGGACTCAACACAACTCGGTTATTCGTACGGGATGTTCCGCTCGTCGAGGATCGCCTTGAGCGCCGAGGCGGCCTCGGCGAAGCGCTCGGGGCCGGTGAAGCCCGAAGAGAGCCCGGCGACCGTGAGGTGGGGCTCGAGGACGGCGTAGCCGTTGTAGCCGGCGTCGGCGGCCTCCTGGAGCAGCCGGGGGATCAGGCCGTCGCCGGCGCCGGCCGGGACGTTGCGCTCGAGGGTGGCGTCGTAGTCCTTGACGTGGAAGTGGGTGACGAACGGCCGGAGCCGCGCCCAGGCCTCGTCGATCGGCTGGCGCACCTCGACGTAGTTGGCCGGGTCGAAGGCGTGGCGCAGGGCGGGCGAGTTGACGTTCTCGAGGATGTCGCCGACGCGGGGCGCGGTGTCGCCGTAGATCCCCTTCTCGTTCTCGAGGAACAGGGTGATGTTCCGCGCGGCGGCGCGGCTGGCCAGCTCGGCCATGCGCGCGAGGACCTCGTCGCGGTGGGCCGCCGGGTCCACGCCCGGCGGCATGTAGAAGCTGAAGACGCGGATCCGGGGGGCCCGGTAGAACTCGGCCAGCTCCATGGCGCGGTCGAACCGGTCGAGGTGCTCGGCGAACGGCTCGGTGATCTTGATCTTGCCGATCGGCGAGCCGATCGCGCTGAGGCCGAACCCGCGCTCGTCGAGCAGCCGGCGGAACTCGGCGTGCTGGGCGTCGCTCAGGTCGAGGACGTTGGTGCCGTGGATGGCGCGGAACTCGATCGCCCGGATGCCATGTCGGGCCAGGACGTCGACCTGCTCGACGGGGTCCTGCGAGATCTCGTCGGCGAAGGCGCTGATGCGGATCATCGGTCACTCCCGGAGGCGGCGGCGCGGACGACAACGATGCCGCATCGCCCCGCCGGGGGTCGGCCGTGCCGTCGGGTCACTTCCCATCATAACACACCACGGTGAAACCGCCAGGCGCCGGGTGGCCTCGCCGGGCGAAGCGGGGTAAGATAGGATATCGTCCCGCATCCGGAACCGTCGTTGATCCACCGACACGAAGCGAGTGGCTGGCCCATGGCGACGTTCATCTGGCCGCTGTTGATCTACTGGCTTGTCATGTTCGTCGCGTGTTTCATCGTGGTGGAGGTCGGCCACGACCAGCTCTATGATGAGGTCACGCCGCACGCGGGGCTGAAGGTGGCCGGCGGCTCGCTGCTGATCGCGATTTTGCTCACCGTGTACCGAGCAAAGGGCGTACCCGCGTCGTTGGAGACGATGTTCACCACGAATCTCATCTGGACCCTGCTCCAGGCGATCGTGTGGGCCGGCGTGTTCGTTCTGATCTTCCAGTTCCACCCCTGGCACGGCCTGGGCATCGGGCTGGCGACCATGCTGCTGGTCACCGGCCTGGCGACGATGGGCGTGGATAGCCTGATGAAGCCGTCGGCGCGGACCACCCAGAAGGCGGTCGTGCCGAATCAGCCCGTCCGCCACACGATCTCGCCCGGCGGCACGGCGGCGCCGGCGCCGGCGGCCGAGAAGGCCAGGCCGGCGACCGAAAAGGCCAGGTGAACGATCCCGCGTACGAATCGCGCCGGATCGATCGCCGTCGGTGGGGGCGTGCGCCGTCGGGTCAGGCGGGGAGCTGGCCCAGGCAGCGCGTGAGGAACCGCGCCAGGCGGTCGGCGGCCTCGAGGGCCTGCTCGTGCAGCCGCCAGAAGTCCTTGATGCTCGACGGGCGATTCCAGATCGCCCGCAGCGCGGCACCGACGCGGTAGCTTCCGGACTGCGAGACCAATGTCGCGACCTCGCGGGGCAGGTCGGCGTGCGCGTCGTCGCTGATGACGCGGACCGAGAGAAAGCGGACGAGTCGCTCGGCGCAGATCGCGGCGACGGCCGAGGATTCCATGTCGAGGAAATCGGCGGCGAACTGCTGGTGGAGCGCGGCCTTCTCGGCGGCGGTGAGGACCACGCGGTCGACGGTGAGGAGCCGTCCCGTCAGGTGGCGGATTTCTCGGCCCAGCGATTCGGGCCGGGCGATGGGGAAGCGGCCGCCCTCGGTGTCGACGACCTCCGCGGGCAGGGCCAGGTCGCCCCGCGCGACCTCGGGATTCAGCGCGCCGGCGAAGCCGGCCGAGATGAGCCAGGAGGGTCGATGGCCATCGAGCAGGACACTCGTGGCGCGCAGGGCCGCGGCGCGGCCCATGCCGCCGACCGCGATGGCGACGATCTTGCCGTCGAGCTCACCCTCGGTCACCGGTATCGAGGCGGTGTGATACTTCCGAACGCGGCGGAGCGAGTCGACCAGGTAGCCGACCTCCATCGGCATCGCGGCGACGATCCCGACGTCGGCCGGCGCGGGCGCTGGCGCCAGCGGCGGCGTGCCCGGGCGGGCCCGCGCCCGCGAGCGGGTCGGATCATCGCGCCGTTCATCCTCGCCTGGTCCGCCTCGGCTCATCTGTCGGGTCGTGTCGCCTTGCCCAGATCGATCCACGCGATGCGGAGAGCGAGCCGTCGGGATGGCGTAGGGTGGGCATTGCCCGCCGGCGATGGCCTCGACCGGTGGGTAATGCCCAGCCTACTCTCTCCATCGCAGGCTCATGGTTAACTCATCTGCCACTTGATCATCTTGAGCATGTCGCCGAGCTGGCTGTTCACGCCCACCGCGGCGGAGGTCTCGTAGCCGACGTGGACCATGCAGTTCTCGCATCGCGGGTCCTTGCCGTAGCCGTAGTTCTCCCACTTGGTGTCGTTCATCAGGGACGAGAGGCTGTCGTGGTGGGTGTCGGTGATCAGGTAGCAGGGGCCCTTCCAGCCCTTGATGTTGCGAGTGGGGCTGGCCCAGGCGGTGCACTGCATCTCGCGCTTGCCGCGGAGGAACTCCTCGTAGACCGGCGAGGTGTGGAACTTGTACTTGCGGAACATCGCCTCGGCCGCGCTGAACTTGGCCCGGATGTCCTCGCGGGTCATGAAGATGTCCTTGGTGTTCACCGCGGCATAGCTGTACGCCGGCGAGATGATGAAGCCGTCGACGCCCAGCGAGGTCAGGTAGGCGAACATCTCGTCCAGCTCGTTCATGTCGGTCTCGTGGTAGACCGTGGTGTTCGTGCAGACGAGGAAGTTTTTCTCCTTCGCGGCCTTGATCCCGTCGATCGCCGCGTCAAAGACGCCCTTGCGCTCGACGGCCACGTCGTGGTTCTCGCGCATGCCGTCGAGGTGGACGTTGAAGAAGAACGTGCGGCTGGGCTTGAACTCGCCCAGGCGCTTGCGCGTGAACATGCCGTTGGTGCAGAGGATGACGACCTTCTTGCGCTCCTGGATCTTGGCCACGAGCTCGCCGATCGCCGGGTAGATCATCGGCTCGCCGCCGCAGATCGAGACGACTGGGGCGCCGGCCTCATCCACGGCCGCCAGGCACTCGTCCAGGCTCAGCCGCTGCTTGATCGTCGACTCATATTCGCGAATGCGGCCGCAGCCTGTGCAGGTCAGGTTGCAGGCGTGCAGGGGCTCGAGCATCAGCACCATGGGGAACTTCTCGGCCCGCTCGACCAACCGCTTGCGGGCGACATAGCCGGCGATCCGCGTGGTCATCGGCAGGGGGAAACGCATGGGGCTGGGCCTCCTTGGCGCGGGTTTGGTGGATCGGGATGCGGGATCTTCCGTGATGGTTCGTTCGATGCGTTGGCGTCGGCGTCGGCGTCGGCGGATGCCGGCGGTCGGAGCGAGCCCCGGTTCGATCGGCTTCAGGGCTCGCCCGAGACCGGCTGGGCCGGGACGCGGCTGGCCAGGGCCGGCGCCGACTGCGTCTGAGACTGCGAGCGGCCCGACTCGCGCCCGATGGCGTCGCGGTAGCGTGACAGGGCCATCAGCGGGAAGTAGATCCGGTAATAGTGATAACGCAGGTAGAACACCAGTGGGAAGCCGGTTCCGGTGAACGGCGCCTCGTCCCACGAGCCGTCGGCGTTCTGGACGGACATGAGGTATTCGATGCCGCGGCGGACGGCCGACGAGCGGGCACGGCCGGCGGCGATCAGGCCGAGCGTGGCCCATGCGGTCTGCGACGGGGTCGGCTCGCCGGTGCCCTTGAGCGAGGGGTCCTCGTAGCTGGCGCAGGTCTCGCCCCAGGAGCCGTCTTCCTGCTGGACGGATTCCAGCCACTCGACGGCGCGAAGGATCCGAGGCTGGTCCATCGGGATGCCGAGCGTGGCCAGGCCCTGGAGCACCTGCCAGGTGCCGTAGATGTAGTTCACGCCCCAGCGGCCGTACCAGCAGCCCTCGGGCTCCTGGGTGCGCCAGAGGTAGTCGAGGCCCCGGGCGACGGCGGGGTGGTCGGCCGTGTAGCCCAGGGTGCCGAGCATCTCGAGCACCCGAGCGGTGATGTCGGCGCAGCTCGGGTCGAGCATGGCGTTGTGGTCGGCGAACGGGAGCCTGGTGAGGACCTGGTTGTCGATATCGACGTCGTAGGCCGCCCAGCCGCCGTCGCGGTTCTGCATGGCGATCAGCCAGTCGACGGCGCGGCGGGTGGCCGAGGCGACCGCCGGATGGTCGGCCATCGGCGAGCGGTTGAGAGCCAGGACCACCATCGCGCTATCGTCGAGGTCGGGATAGAACTTGTTGCGGTACTGGAAATGCCAGCCGGTGGGCTCGACCCGGGGCCCGTTGATCGCCCAGTCGCCCGGGCCGCGCAACTCGCGAGCGATCAGCCAGTCGATGGCGCGGCCCCACGCGTCGTGCTCGGCCGCCAGCCCGGCGTCGGCCATCGCAATCGTCGCGATCGCCGTATCCCACACGGGCGAGACGCAGGGCTGCACGCGGGTCCGGTCGCCCTCGGCGATGTGCAGGTCGTCGAGTTGTTCCAGCGCCCAGCGGATCTCGGGCGAGTCGTCGGCGTAGCCCAGCGACTTCAGCGCGATGATCGCGTAGACCATCGGCGGGAAGATCGCGCCCAGGCCATCAGTCTCCTCGCAGTGCTCCATCATCCAGCGATGCGCTGCGCGGAGGCCCGGCCGGCGCCACGAGGCGGGCACGTGGCGGTCGAGCCACTTCAGCACGCGGTCCATCCCCAGGAAGAACCGCGTCCAGGAGAAGGGCGCGCCCCTCGGCCGGGCGGGGGCGTCGGTCGCGAACAGCTCGGCGATGCCCTGCTCGGGCGCCAGGCGGCGCACCGGCTTGTAATAGGCCATGATCGACAGCGGCACGACGATCGTCCGCGTCCAGGCCGACATCGCGCTGAGGCTGAACTTCCACCGCGACGGGATCAGCACCAGCTCGGGCGGGACGCACGGGCACTCGTCGTAGCTGATCTGGCCCAGCAGCGCCAGGTAGAAGCGAGTGAAACTGTTGCATGCCTGCGCGCCGCCCGCCGCGAGGATCGCCCGTCGCGCCCGCACCATCTCGGGCTCGTCCGGCGAGAGGCCCGTCAGCTTGAGCGCGAAGTAGGCCTTCACCGAGGCGCTGATGTCCACGGGGCCGCCCGGGTAGATTGCCCAGCCCCCCTCGGGAAGCTGGTGGTCCCGGATGTAGCGGGTGCAGCGGACGCAGACGTCGTCCGACTCGCGCTCGAGGAATGTCAGTAGCAGGATATATTCAGATTCGAGGATCGTGTCGCCCTCGAGCTCGGCGACCCAGTAGCCCTCGTCCTCCTGCCGCTCGAGCAGCCAGTCCCGTCCCCGGTCGACGGCCGCCTCCAGACCTTCGGTCCCCGCTTCCACTTCCATTTCCGCCCAGCGCGACGCCCGGCGGGCCCACGACTGGGGAGTGACGCCCTCTTCCCTGCTGGCGATCATCGGGTTCCTTTCCCCCGCTCTGGCTCGACGTCTCGAGTCGCCCCCGGCGGTCGTCCCTTCGCGGGGCGTCCGCCGTCCGAGGATCCCGCGCAGTTCCCGCGGGCGGTGCACATCCTACGCGCACCGCAATCGGTCGATCAAGATCAAACTTCCGCCGCATCTTGAGTCATTTCGGCGGTTTCCGGCGGGTACCGCCCGAAAACTCTGCCTATTTTGCGGGCAAGCGTCAAATCCTCCGGGGCGGGCGGATCTCTGGATGGGCGTGGACCGCGGGAGTGGTCTTCGGTTTTCCGTTTTCCATTCCTGGTGGATGCGGTGTCGCACCGGAGGTGCGGCGGGCCCGCGGCCCACGGCGAAATGAAAAAGGCGACGCGGCCGATTGCGCGGCCGCGTCGCCCTGGAGGAGGGCGTCGCCAGAAACCTGGCGAGCGCCATCGTCCGGATGTTATTTGGTGTGACGGGCGGTGGTTCCGGTCGGGAGCACGCCCAGCACCAGGCTGCGGGCGGCGGGGGTTTGGGTCACGGCGAGCGGGCCGCCCGGCGCAGAGGCCGACGGAGCGACCTTCAGCGCGGGGGCTGCCGAGGCGTGAAGGACCCTGGCGTGGGTCGAGATCACGATCGAGCCGCCGGTGGCCGCCGCGGCGTGCGTGAGGCTCTTGCCCCTGATCGTCGCGACGTAGTTCGTGCCCGGTCCGCCGCCGCCCGCGAGCTGGAGCCCGTCGAGCTTCGTGATCGCCGAGCCGAGGACCGTCAGCGTCAGCACGGTGCCGGCCTTCGGCTTCTTCGTCGTCAGCGTCACCTGGTTGGTCGCCGGGTTGAAATGGACGCTCATGCCCAGGGGGATGGGCACGGGCGTGGGCGCCGGCTTGTGGCGCTTCGCCTTGGCCTTCTTGCCCGGCATGGTGAGCGTGTAGCTCGCGGCGCTCGAGGCCGCCGCCTGGTTCACCGGCTGCGAGAAGGTCAGCACGATGGTCAGGGTGTTCTTCTTGATGCTCGCCGTGCCGGCGACCGTCGCCGGGTTGTTGTCCACGACCTGGAGGTCGATGGTCTCGGAGGCCGTCTTCGCGGGCGAGCTGCTGCCCGAGACGACCACCGTGACCGGGTAGGTCCCGACCTGCTGGCTGGCCGGGACGTTCCAGGTCAGGAGGCCGGCCGGGCTGATGGAGACGCCTGTCGGCGCACCGGCGAGGCTGAACGACAGCTTCAGCGGGGGCGTGTTGGGGTCGGAGGCCAGCGCGGCGACGTCGAACGAGAACGCCTGGCCGACGGTCGCGGTGACCGCCGTCGCGACGGCCTTGATCACCGGCGGCAGGATCGTCGGCGGGACGACCTGCGCCGCGGCGACATCCACCGTGAAACTCGCCGAGGCGGTCATCGGCGGCGACTGGCTGTCCGCGACCACGAGCGTGAATGTCGTCGGCCCGACTGGCTGGCCGGCGGGCGGGGTCCATGTCAGGACGCCGGTGTTCGGGTCGATCTGTGCGCCGGCCGGGGCGCCGGCGCCCAGGCTGTAGGACAGGCGCAAGGGCGGCGTGTTCGGGTCCGAGGCGAAGCTGCTCAGGTTCAGCGTGAACGCCTGGCCGATCGTGGCGTTTTGCACGGGGATCGGCTGGATCACGCGCGGCGGCAAGGTCGAGCCGGCCGGGGCCACATTGATCGTGAACGAGCCGGCGGTGGCCGTGGACTGCCCGTTGGTCACGGTGAAGTTCACGGTCGTCGAGCCGGCCGACTGGTTTGCCGGGACCGTCCAGGTGAAGAGGCCCGAGGACGAGCCCAGGCTCGAGCCGGCCGGCGGGCTGGTGCCCAGGGCGTAGGTCAGCCCGAGCGCGGGCGAATTCGGATCGGTCGCATACCTGCTCAGGTCAAGCTGGAACGCCTGGCCGGGGTTGACGGACTGCGACGGGATCGACTGCACGGTCGGCGAGAGGATCGCCGCGCCGACGTCGATCGTGAACGAGCCGGCGGCGGCCGTGGACTGGCCGTTGGTGGCGGTGAAGTTCACCGTCACCGGCCCGGCGGCCTGGTTGGCCGGGACCGCCCAGTTGAAGGCGCCAGAGCTGGAGTTGAGGCTCGCGCCGCTCGGCGCACCGGCGCCCAGGCTGTAGGTCAGGCGGAGCGCCGGGGTGTTCGGGTCGGACGCGTACTGGCTCAGGTTGAGCTGGGACGTCCCGCCGGCGGTCACGTGCTGGGCCGGGATCGTGGCGATGACCGGCGATTGCACCGCGGCGGTCACGGCGACCGTGAAGCTCCCCTGCGTCGGGTTCGACGAGGTGAGGCTGTCGGAGACGTCGAAGGTGATCGTGACCGGTCCGGCGGCCTGGTTCGCCGGGATGGACCAGGTGAAGGCCCCGGCGCTCGTGATCGCGGCGCCGGTCGGGCTGCTCACCAGGCTGAAGGTCAGGGGCAGGGCCGGGGCGTTCTTGTCGGTGACCGACTTGCTCAGGTCGAGGCTGGCGGACGTGCCGGCGGCGGCGGTCGGCCCGGTGATCGTGGCGATCGCCGGCGGCTGGACGGCCAGGACGTTGACGGTCACCGTGCCGTGGCCCGAGTTCGCCGGCGTGCTGTTGTCCGTCGCGATCACGGTGAACGTATACTGCTGGACGGTCGTGCTCGAGGTTGTGGCCCAGGTAATGACGCCGGTGCTCGCGTTGATGCTCGCGCCCTGTGGCGCGTCGGCGCCGAGGCTGTAGGTCAGCGGCAACGGCGGGTTATTGGGGTCCGAGGCATACCTGCTCGTGTTGAGGCTCAGCGTCTCGCCGGCGGTGAGGTCCTGCGCCGGGATCGTGCCGAACGCCGGCGACTGGATGGTGGGCCCGGCGACGGAGAAGGTCAGGGTCCCGCTGGACGTGTTGGGCGGGCTCTGGTTGTCCGACACGGTGAACGGGATCGTGATCGTCCCGGTGCCGTCGGCGGCGCTCGGCGTCCACGTGAAGACGCCGGTCGTGGCGCCCACGCTGGCGTCGGCGGGGGCGCCGGCGCCCAGTGCGTAGGTCAGCGGGAGCGACGGGTTGTTCGGGTCGTAGGCATATTGCCCGAGGTTGACCGAGACGGCCTGGCCGGTCGTCGCGTCGACGGTGGGGATATTCCCCACGATGCTGGGAGCCTGGATCGCCTGGACGTTGAAGGTGATCGACTGGTGGGCCGTCGCCGGGGGCGACTGGTTGTCCGAGACGATCACGGTGAACGTCACCTGGCCGGTCGCCTCATTCGCCGGGACGGCCCAGGTCAGCGTGCCGCTCGGGCTGATGCTGGCGCCGGCCGGCGCATCATTGCCCAGGCTGAACGTCAGGGGCAGGGCGGGAGTGTTGGGATCGGAGGCGTAGCTGCTCAGGTTCGTCGTGAGGGTCAGGCCGATCGTGGCCAGCCCGGTGGGCAACTGCCCGAGGTCAGGGGCGAATACTGTTCCTGACGCGCCGACCTTGACGTTGAAGCTGCCATCGGCCGTGAGGGGCGGCGAGCCGTTGTCGGCGACGGTGAAGGGGATGGTGTAGGTTCCCGCGTTCACGCTCGCGTCGGGCGTCCAGGTGAAGACGCCGGTCGTGGCGTTCAGGCTGGCGCCGCTCGGTGCATTGGCGCCCAGGGTGTAGGTCAGGGGCAGGGGCGGGTTGTTGGGGTCGGAGGCATAATGGCTCAGGTCGAACGTGAGGGTATTGCCGGTCGTCACGGACTGGTCGGGGATGTTGCCGTTGATGAACGGCGCCTGCACGCTGTTGACGTACACCGTGATCTGGGCGGAGGCCGTTGCGGGGGGCGACTGGTTGTCCGAGACGATCACGGTGAACGTCACCTGGCCGGTCGCCTCATTCGCCGGGACGGCCCAGGTCAGCGTGCCGCTCGAGCTGATGCTGGCGCCGGCCGGCGCGTCGTTGCCCAGGCTGAACGTCAGCGGCAGGGCGGGAGTGTTGAGGTCCTGGGCATAGGTGCTGAGGTCGGCGGTGAGCGTCGCGCCGACGGTGGCGGATGCGAAGGGGGTCGAGGAGAACACCGGCGGCAGCGGCTGGCCGGCGGCCCCGACCAGGACCCGGAACGTGCCGCTGGCCGTCCTCGCGGGCGTGGCGTTGTCGGCGACGCTGAACGGGACCGTGTAGATTCCCGTGGCCACGCTGGCGCCCGGCGCCCAGGTGAAGACGCCCGTGGTCGCGTCGAGGCTGGCGCCGCTTGGGGCGCCGGCGCCGAGGGTGTAGGTCAGGGGCAGCGCCGGGCTATTGGAGTCGAAGGCGTAGGAGCTGAGATGGGCGGTCAGCGTGTTCCCGATCGACACCCCCTGGATGGGGATGTTGCTGACGATATACGGCGATTGGGGGGCCGCGACGTTGAAGGTGATCGTCCCGCTGGTCGTGTTCGGGGGCGACTGGTTGTCGGAGACGATGACGGTGAACGTCACTGGTTGGAGCGGCTGGCTGGCGTTCGTCGCCCAGGTCAGTGTGCCGCTCGACGTGATGCTGGCGCCGCTGGGCGCGTCGGTGCCCAGGCTGAAGGTCAGCGGCAGGGCCGGGCTGTTCGGGTCGGAGGCGTAGGTGCTCAGGTTGGAGGTGAGTGTCTCGCCGGCCGTGACCGTCAGGGTCGGCAGGGACTGGAGGACCGGCGGCGCCAGGGCCCCCTGGGCCAGCACGTCGATCGTGAAGGTTTGCGAGGCGGTCAGCGGGGGCGTGTTGTTGTCCGACACCTGCACGGTGATTGAGACCGGCCCGGTCGCCTGGCCGGCGCCGGGAGTCCAGGTCAACTGGCCGGTGGTCGCGTCGAGGCTCAGGCCGGCCGGCGGGGTGGACGTCACCTGATAGGTCAGCGGCAGCATCGGGCTGTTCGGGTCGAAGGTGTAGGTCGACAGGTCGAGTGAGAGGGTCGAGCCGATGTCCACGCTCTTGGTCGGCACCGCCTGGAAGCTCGGCGGCTGGAGCTTCTGGACCGACACGGTGAAGGTCTGGCTGGCGGTCAGCGGGGGCGAGCTGTTGTCGGCGGCCTCGACGGTGAACGAATACGAGGTCGCCGCCTGGTTGGCCGCCGTGGCCCAGGTGATGATGCCGGTATTGGGGTCGATCGTCGCCCCCGAGGGCGCGGACGTCAGGCTGTAGGTCAGCGGGAAGGCGGGGTAGTTGTCGTCGTGGGTGTAGTGGGCGACGTCGAGCTGGAAGGTGTAACCCTGGGTGATCGACTGGCTGTAGATGGTGTCGATCGTCGGCGAGGCCACGTCGTGGACCCCAACGGTGACTGTCGCCGTTGCTGACAGGGGCGAGGCGCCGTCGTCGGTCGCGGTGATCGTGAGCGTGTACGACTGAGCCGTCGTGCCGGGCGGCGGCGCGAGCGACAGGACCCCGGTGCTGGGGTCGATGCTCGCGAACGACGGCGCGTCGGCGCCCAGGGCATAGGTCAGCGGCAGGGGCGGCGCGTTGGGGTCCGAGGCGTAGAGGGCCATGTCGAGCGAGATCGACTCGCCCACGGTGACGTCCTGGCCGGGGATCGTGGCGAACGTCGGGGCCGATTCCGGGGCATTGGCGGCCAGGGTCATCAGCTCGCTACCGTGCGTGCCGTCGTCGGCCGAGAGCACGAGCTGGCCGCCGAGGATCGCCAGGGGGGTCGGGCTGGACGAGGAGGCGCCGGGGTTGATGTCGGCGGTCATGAACGTGCCGGCCGTCGTCCCGTCGCTCTGCCACAGCTCGCTGCCGTGCGTGCCGTCGTTGGCCGAGAAGTAGACGATCCCGTTGTCGACGAGCGTCCCCGACGAGTAGCCGTAGCCCCTGTAGCCATAACTATAGGCCGACGACGGGTCGATGATCTTGATCTCGCTCGTGCCGGCCGCCGTGCCGTTGCTGGCCCACAACTCGGACGCGCCAGAGCTGCTGCCGGCCTGGAACAGGAGCCGGCCGCCCAGCGACACGAAGCCGGACAGCCGGGTGAACGTCCCTCCGTCCGACGCGGGGACCCGGACCGTGCCGGCGGCCGTGCCATTGCTCGTCCAGAGCTGGGCCTCGTTGACCGAGCTGGTGCCGTTGTAGTAGCTGTAGCTCGCCTCGAGGTAGAGGACTGAGCCGACGGCCGTGAGGTTCTCGAGTGTCGGGGTGGTCGCGGTCCCGTTGGGGGTGCTCGCCGGCAGCGTCGGGAACGCGAACAGCTCGGACGTGCCGCCGGGGGTGCCGTCGCTCGTCCAGAGTCCCGGCGCCGCGGTGGCATCGGTGGCGTTGCCCGCGAGGAAGAACAGCTTCCCGCCCGCGACGGTCAGGTGGGAGGGAGACTGGCTGGAGTACCCCCTGGCGCCCTGGGCGATGTCCGTGAGCTTGACCGTGCCGCCGGCTGTGCCGTCGCTGATCCAGACCTGCGTGCCCGAACTGCCGCTATCGGCGATGAACGCCACCTTGCCGCCGAAGGCGGTCAGGTCCGAGAGGTTGGCATACTGGCTGTAGTGGGCCGTCGCGGGGGGCGCGGGGAAGTCCTGGACGACGCTGGTGCCCTGCGTCGTGCCGTCGCTGGCCCAGACCTCTTCTCCCTTGCTACCGTCGCCCGTGGTGAAGTAAAGTTTGCCCCCCACGACGGTGATTTGGCCCAGGCTGTAACCGGGGCTGCTGCGGGCCGTCAGCGCCATCACCTCGGCCGTGCCGCCGGCCGTGCCGTCGCTCTTCCACAGGCCCGGCGAGCCGCCGGCCATCCCGAGGAAGTAGGCCACGCCATTGAGGCTGGCGAAGCCGGTGGGGGCGACCTGGGCGAGCCTCTGCGTCCCGCCCGCCGTGCCGTCGGTCGCCCAGAGGCCCGTCCCGTGGATGCCGTCATCGAGCGGGATCAGGAGCTTCGTCCCGATCGCGATGCTCGTGCCCGGCTGGTTGACCGAGGAATTGGTGCTGCCGCCCGGGAACGACGCCGCCTTGGTGGGCGCCGCCGTGCCGGTCGTGGTCCAGAGCTGGCTGGTCACGGGCTCCGAGCCGTCGTTGGCGGCGAATGCGAGCTGATTGCCCCAGGCGACCAGCGATTGCGGGTTGAGCGCCGAGACGAACTGCGTGCCGCCGGTGGAGAGGGTTTCCGCCCACAGCCCGGCGCCGTTGACGGGGTCGTTGGCCTGGAAGTAGAGCAGGCCGTTGACCGGCACCAGCTTGCTGTAGCCGCCGTAGCCGTAGCCGTACCCGTACCCGTAACGCGAGCCGGAATACGCCGAGGTCCCCGAGACGCCCAGGTCCTTGATCAGCTTCGTGCTCGCGGCGGTGCCGCCCGAGTTCCAGAGCTGTGCCAGGCCGTCGCTGCCCTCGACCTCGAAGGCCAGCGTGCCGTTGGCGTCCATGAACGTTGTCGGGCCGGAGGTCGCCGAGATCGAGCCGAAATCCTCGATCATCGCGGTGTGGGCCTGGGTGCCGTCCGACGCCCAGAGCTGTGTCTCGCGGCCCGCCGACGCCCCCGACGCCGAGGCCGCGAAGTAGAACAGCGAGCCAGAGACGATCGGGTTCGAGAGGTTGACCGGCAGGCCGGTGATGGCCGCCGTCTCGCCGCCGGCGCCGAGGACGCCGATCGTCGACGAGGTCGTGCCCACCGCCAGGTACTCCACCTGGCCGTCGTAGCCGAAGACGGTCCGCGGAGCCGGGATCGGCTTCGACGACGAGTCGAGCAGCTCCTGGGTGTGGGCGGCCGTGCCGTCCGTCGACCAGAGGTTGCCCCCCTCCGACAGGTAGAGTGTGTTGTTGACGACGCCCAGGGAGGTCGGTCGGGTCGCCCCGAGGTCCCTGATCATGGTCGCCGAGGTGTTGCCGGGCGTCGTTGACCAGAGCTGATAGTCCTGGCCGGATGAGCCGTAGTTATCCGTCCAGAAGACCAGGTCGTTCCCGACCGCGATCGTCCCCTGGGGGTAGGGCGAGCCGGAGGCCCCGGTGAGCGTGACCTGACGCGTGCCGGCCACGGTGCCGTCGCTGGTCCAGAGCGGCGACCCGCTGGAGCTGGAATACTGGAAATACAGGGTGCCGCCGACGGCCGTGAGACTGTAGATACTGTAGGAGGACGAGGACGCGCCGGTATCCAGCAAGACCGTGGTTCCCGTGGCGTTGTCGGCCACCAGCTCCGTGCCCTGGCGGGTGGCATCCTCGACCACGAAGAACAGGTTCGAGCCGACGGGCGTCAACTGCGTCGGGTGGCTCTCCGTCGTGTTGACGTCCTGGATCAACTGGACGGCCTGCCCCGAGAGCAGGGTGCGGACCTCGAGCGCCTCGGGCCCGAGGCCGCGGCCGAAGTCGACGGCTGGTCGCCTCCGCATGGGCGCGGGGCGCAGGCGGCCGCCGGCCCCCGGGAAGTTCCAGCCGCCGCGTCGCGAGTGCTGCCGCTTCATGTTCGCTCCCCTCGTTCTGGCACCGACCGCATCGCCGGACTCGGTCGTCGAATCGTGTCCTGAGCGGGATCATTCCCGGGCCGGGTTGCGGCCGCGACGGAACACCCTCCTCCAGGAGATAGGGTCCCGGCGCGGCGGAAACCGAACATGGCCGGGCGAAAAAAGGCCGGCCGCGTTGCGATCGCCCCGGATCGATCTGCTGGTTGTCCCCGACGTCGTGCCGGCGCACGCCCGGCACAGAGACGCGACCGCCACCACGCCTCCCCCCCCTCGGAGAGCCGTACTCCATCCCGCACCGACGCGGGAGCATCCCGGGGGCGATGACGCGCGATCAACCGACCGGACGCCGACCCGCTCTTGCTGTGAGCGATCCGCGTCTCGGGATCATGAGAGATCAGATAGATGAGTCTTCAATTGCAAGCAGGGTATAAAGCTAATATCGAGCGAACAGGGAAGCAATAGGGCACCCGGAATGTTCCCCGGAATCAACGTCGTGCGGGCAGGGTCGTCGTCGACCCGGCGAGGCGGGGGGTGACGGGCCGGTGCGGCGCGGGGGCGGCTCGCGGGAGGAGGCCGGGTGTCGCGGCGTGAGGCCGATCAGCCTGGGGCGCCGAGCTCCTTGAGGATCCCGACCAGCAGCGCCGGGTCGCGTTTCTCCATCAGGTGGGCGATCCGGGACTCGGGGAACTCGAGCTTGCGGAGGGTCTGCTCGACCTGGGCCCAGAGCCTGTCGCGCTTCTTCCCCTCGGCCAGGTAGAGTTCGGTGGCCAGCTCGGAGAGCCGCTGATGCTTGATGCCGTCGAAGTTCTCGTAGTACCGCTTGATGATTTTTTGCTGATAGGGCGAGTAGTCGGGCATTGGCGTGCTCCTCGTTGTCTCGGGTCGGCCCGGCGCGCCGGGCGTCCCCTTGATCTGAACGGAGCGGGGGTCCGGCGGTCAAGGCGCCGGCCGCGGAGCTCGGCCGCGGCCGGCGGAGGCGACTACTTGCGACGCCCGGCCGCGCGGTGATCGACGTGGGCGAGGTAGTCGGTCATGCTGTGCCGCAGCCGGACGGACAGCTTCGGCGCGGTTCCGGCTGCGTTGGCGTGGGCCTCGGCGCGGGGGATCGAGACGACCGGGCGGGGCGCTTCGGCCCGCGCGGCGGCGCGCTTGCCGACCGAGTGGATGGCCGGGGCGTAGCTGACGTCGACCTTCGCCATCGCGCCCGGGGCCCGGTTGGCCGAGGTGCTGACCGCCTGGGCGTTGCTCGACGGGATCGCGACGGTCCCCGGGTGCTTCGCCTCGATCTTCGACAGCGCCCGGTAGATTGTCCCGCCGCCCATGTAGCTGTGGAGCGGGCCCTTGACGTTCGCCGCGTACGGGATGTTCAGGACGGCGTTGCTCGAGAGGATCTTCGTCTGGCCGTTGTTGAGCGTCCCCTGGAGCGTGACGTTGTCCAGGCCCCTGGGCAGGTTGAGCTGGTTGGCCACGAAGACATAGGTGGCCATCGGGAACTCGTCGCGGCGGACCTTCCGGGTGACGTGGGCGATGGCGTGCACGCCGTTGAGGGTCACCGTGGACGGGTTGATGTCATTGACGTTGAAATTCGACGTCCCGACGACGGTCACGCGGATCAGGTCGCGGTGGAGGGTGTCGATGATCCGGTGCTCGTGGGGGTTGACCAGGATCGTCGGCGACTGCGGCGGGCAGGGCGAGGGCGTCGGCGTCGGCGTCGGGGTCGGCGTCGGCTGGGTCGCCTGGCTCACCGTGAAGGTGCTCATCGGGAAGAAGGCGTCGCTGATGCCGATGTCGTCGAGCGAGCCGGCGAATGCGCCGACCCCGACGACGCTATTGGGCGTCATCGCGTGCCCGGTCTCGAGCTGGTAGAGCTGCGAGAAGTGGACGATGGAGAACTCGAGGTTCGGGTGCGCCGGGGTCTGGACCAGGTAGACGTTGCCGATATAGTTGGCCAGGATCCCGCCGAACGACGGGATGCCTGCCGGGTTGGAGATGTTCGGGATCGCCTGGGCGACCTGGTAGTCCTTGATCGGGGCCGGGTTGGTCGGCGTCGGCGCGGGCGCGTTCGGCGAGTAGCCGGCGACCACCTGGGGGATATTTGTACCGGTGAAGTTGAGGAACGCGGCCATCTCGTCGGAGCCGCCAAGCTGGTAGAAGTCGGTGAAGCCCGGGGCGGCCGCCTCGACGGCGGGATTGACAGTTCCGGCGGTCCCGTTATTATCCGCGTCTCCCGCGATCACCGAACCGGGCTGCCCGGGGTTCCCGCTGGGCGGCTGGTTGAAGCCGACGGACATGGTGTCGGTGGTGGAGTCGTACGAGACCCGGATCTCGGAGATGTCGAACCCCGAGGTCGAGATGTACGGCTGGAGATTGGGCGGTATGATGGGATGCTGGATGTTCGGCGTGTTGGAGGAGTTGAAGACCACGACGCCTGGTTGCTGTGTAGCGGGGAAATCGGTTGCAACGTTTCCGGTGAAGTTGACGCTGAGCAAACGCCGATGATCGAGGTGTTCCACGCCGACGGCGGAACGCCTGATGGTCTTCGGTCCGTTCCGCCGGGGAAGCCACGTCCGTGCGGCTCGGAGCAACTTCGAGATCAGGAACATCGCTCCACAATCCTTTCGTTCGGGACCGCCCTCGCGGAGGATGGATCGCCGTGGGGGAGGGTTTGTTCGACCGAGTGGTCAGTCCTTCAGTCGGGCCAGGCACGTCGGGCGGCGCGAGACGAATCGCCCGCCAGGTTCTGTTCGAGAACCGGCCTTGTGAGCCGGGGTCAACATCCTCCCCATCCGGTCGCTCGCCGATGCGAGGCCCGGGGGGAACTTAACGGGGAAGGAGCCTCGTCATGATCGGCCGATTGATGCGGTGCTGGGTGGCGCCGGCGGTCCTGGTGTTTCTGGTACGAAGCGCCGCGGCGGACCCCATCACACTCACCGGCAACGTGCCCGCGGACTTCGGGTACACCGTCACGAATGGGGTTCCGTCCTCTTCGACCAATTCCTCGGTGGACATCATCCAGCACAGTACCTACCCGGTCCACATCGCCCAGCCCGCCTGGATGACGGGCGCGGGCCTGGTATCGGGCTGGAACATCAACAATATCGCGGTGGCCTACAACACCCAGAACGACACCCTGTACGTGGGGGTCAACACCTTCGGGATCGCCGGGAACGTGGACGGCAACGGAACGCCCGGCAGCCCGAACCCGCAACTGACGGCGGCGGGCGGCTCGGACCCCGCGAATTTCGGTGGCGACAAGTCGATGGCCGTCGGCATCGCGCCGCTCAGCGGCGGGACCTTCAACGCGAGCAATCCGCCCACGCCGACGATCGTCGCGGGCGTGCCGGGCGACAAGAGTCAGGTGGGCCCCGGCCTCGACGGGTTCAACGTCGCGAATTATTCGCTCAAGGGCGGCTCGTTCGGCCTCAACCACGACCTGGTCACCAGCTTCGGCTCGACGATCGCCGCCGCGAACGTCGGCGCCACCGGCGGCAGCAACCTGGCCTACGACCCGAGCTCGGCGCATCCCGGGTTCGAGTTCTCGATTGCAAACTTCAGCAAGATCCTGGGGTACGACCCGCTGAAGGGCTTCGTGCTCAGCACGCAGGACGGCTCGATCAACAGCATTGTCACGGGCAAGGACTACGTGCCCTCGACGCTGGTCACGTTCCCCCAGCCGCAGAACCTGCCCGAGCCGACGACCTGGCTGGCCTGGCTGGTCATGGCCGGTGGCGCCGGTTGGCACTATCGCCGCCGGCGGGCGGCGGGGCGTCCGTGCCGGCAATCCTGATCGTGGCTCCGTCCGTCGGGTCGGCATGAATCGGCATCCTTGCAACGCGAGACGGCGGCACGTCCGGGTCCGCCGTCTTGTACATCGGCCCGGCCGGGAACGGCGATCCCGCCAATTTCGCCCCCCGCGGGCCCCGGCCCCGGTCTCGCCCGAACGGCCGGACGAATCCCATCTTGCGCTCCCGCCCGCATCCCCTGCTGGGCAAGCTC
This sequence comes from Planctomycetales bacterium, assembly GCA_027452145.1. GTDB lineage: Bacteria > Planctomycetota > Planctomycetia > Isosphaerales > Isosphaeraceae > JAKAUH01. The sequence goes on along the minus strand of DAIDHB010000446.1, from coordinate 9,410 downwards.
GAACGACTGCTCCGCCCGGCGCCGTCGTTCCCGGACTGACGAAGACCGCGGGCTGGCCGATCGTCGCCGATGTGCCGATCGCCGGCGACCCGGTCGCTTGCGGCCGGATCTCCGGTCGGATAGCCTGGTTGGTATCTGCCGCCTGGATGGACCCCCCTCGGCCCCGATCGGGATCGACACGATCATGATCCCTCGCCCCACGAGCCCCCACCCGCGACCGCGAGCCGTCGCGAGATTGCTGCTGCCCTCCTTCGTGCTGCTGCTCGCGCCCCTCTCGTGGGGGCAGGACGACGGGCCGTCCGGCCGTCCAGGAGGTGCCCAGGCAGGGCGAGACGACCCGCCCACGCCGAAGGCCGGCGGCCTGCGCATGTCCCGCGCCGTCGTGTGCAGCACCATCGACGGCTACGAGAACTACAAGCCCCTGCCGGGCGCGACCCAGACCAGCGAGGAGAAGCTCCTCGTCTACTATCGCCCGCTGCGCTACAAGGTGGAGTCCGTGGGCGACATGTACCACGCCCACCTCACGCAGGATGCCGAGATCCGCAAGAAGGGCTCGAAGGGGGTCGTGAGGCAGAAGCAGAAGCTGCTCAACTACAACCCAAAGACCAAGGATCCGCCCCGGCAGATCTACCTGCGGAACACCATCTCGCTCAAGGGCCTGGCACCCGGCGACTACGAGCTGACGATCATCCTGCACGACGAGCTGGACAAGGCCTCGCCCCCGAGCCGCCAGGTCGTGAAGTTCACCATCGTCCCGCCCGACGACCCCGGGAAGCGGCCCGCGCCGTCGAAGCCCGGAGACCTGCCGCCGACGGCCAAAAGCGAGGACCCGCCCCCGGAACGATGACCGGCGGCGGGTCCGAACGGGTTTCTCAATTTCTCTCGGCTCGCTCGCCCGCGCGGGCTCACAAGCCAGCGGGCCGAGGCTCGGGCTTGCCCGTTTCGGTCCGCTCGCCGGCGTTCGGGTTCGCGCCCCGCTCGCTCGCCCTCGCGTGCTCCTGCCCCTGCTCCTGGAACGGCAGCGGGCTGTCGATGCCGCCGATCTCGAGCTGGTCGTCGCGCGAGGCGGTCGCCGCGGCCATGTAGACGTCCATCTGCTGGCCGACGTACACGTCGCGGGCGCGGTCCTCGGGCAGCTCGTAGATCACCTGGAGCACGCGGGTGTCCACTCGCTCCGAGTTGTAGCCGGTGAGGCTCTGCTTGGGGATCACATAAGGCTCGACGTAGACGAATTTCAGCGGGAACCGCACGCGCGGCCGACCCTTGAGCGTCGCGACGGCCTCGGAACTCGGCGAGAAGTACGGCAGGTCGTTCTCGTCGATGTCGACGCGGACGTGCAGCCGATGGATGTCGCCCAGCACGATCATCGGCTCGCGCCAGGCGAAGGCCGCGTACTGGCCCAGCCGGATATTGAGCTGGAGGATCTCGCCGTCCATCGGGGCCCGGACGACCAGCCGCTCGAGGTTCGTCCGGATCGACGCGACCTGGCTCTTCGCGAGCTGGACCTGCGCCCGGGCGACCTCGATGTCCTCCTTCCAGGTGCCGGCCATCACCCGCTCGAGGTCGGCCTTCGCCCTGGCGTGGCTCGCGCGGGCGGCCAGGAACGCGAACCGGTCCTTGTCGAAGTCGCTGGCCGGCAGTGCCTTGCGCTCGAACAGCCGCTGCGACCGCGACATCGCGGCCTCGGCGTCGTTCATCCGCGCCGCGGCCTCCTCGACGGCCGCCCTCGCCGGCGGGATGTCCTCGGGCCTCGGGGCCGAGACCAGCTTGTGCAGCTCTGCCTCCGCGGCAACCAGCTCGGCCTGGCGCACGGCAAGCTGCGCCTGGTATTCGCGGTCGTCGGTGCGGAACAACGGCGCGCCGGCCTTGACCTTCTCGCCCTTCTTGACGAAGACCTCGGTGACCACGCCCGGCACGTTCACGCCGATCGGGATGTTCTCGCGGCGCGCCTCGATCAGCCCCGAGCCGGCGATCATGGTCACGCGACCGGGGCGGCTCGGCGGCTCGACGATCGGCCGGGACGGCGGCGGGACCTGCTGCGCCTGGATCACGGTGTAGACCGAGAACATCACGCCGGCCACCGCGAGCGCCGGCAACATGTATTTCGCGAGCATGGCTCGAATGTCCTCCGCCGGCAAGGCCGGCAACCCCGCGACGAGCCCTCCGGGGCCGGAGAGCTGAGACCCGACGGCACAAAACCGAAGGCCAGAATCCAAGGCCGGAGAGCAGAGACCAGGAAGCAAATAAGCGAAAATCGATTACTCGCCGATCGTGCCGGGCTCCGCCCCCTCGACGGCCTGCTCGTCGATGCGGACGATCCGGCCGTCGTCCATGTGGGCGACGCGGTCGCCGAAGCCGAAGACTCGGTTGTCGTGAGTGACCACCACGACCGCCCGGTCGGGGCGCACCGCGGCCTGGCGCATGAGGTTCATCACCGAGAGCCCCGTCTCGTGATCCAGCGCGGCGGTCGGCTCGTCGCAGACCAGGAGCCGGGGCTCGTGCACCAGGGCCCGCGCGATCGCCACTCGCTGCATCTGGCCGCCCGAGAGCTGGCCCGGCAGGCTCGCGAGCTTCTTCCCCATGCCCAGGCTCGAGAGCACCTCGCCCGCGCGGCGCACGGCCCGCTCGCGCGGCCAGCCGGCGATCACCAGCGGGATCGCCGCGTTCTCGGCGGCCGTCAGCGCCGGCAGCAGGTTGTATTGCTGGAACACGAAGCCGATGTTCTCCGCCCGGAATCTCGTGCGCCCGCGGTCGCCCATCGCCGACAGCGCCCGGCCGAAGATCTCGACCTCGCCCTCGTCGCAGTTGAGGATGCCGGCGATCACCGAGAGGAGCGTCGTCTTGCCGCATCCGGACGGCCCGACGATCATCGTGAGCTGCCCGCAGTACACGTCCCAGTCGATGCCCCGCAGCGCCTGGACCCGCTGCTCGCCCGCGCCGAAGCCCTTGGTCAGCCCGCGGACTCGCACCGCGACCGCGGGGGCGGAGCCGGACGCCCCCGTCGAATCCGCGCCGGCCGACTGCGATTGAGCCTCGCGCATCATGGTCGCGATCGTCATGACGACCCCTCGTCCAATCGAGACGGAACCCCCGCCAATCTCCGCTCGCCGCATCGGCCCCCGACTCAACGGAACACGATCGCCGGCTCGAGCCGCACCACCCGTAGCACGCTTAGCAGGCTGGACAGGACGCAGATCAGCACGATCGCCCCGGCCGTGATCGGCAGCAGCCGCCAGGGGGTGAAATACGCCAGCTCGCTGTCGCGGACCATCCAGCCGAACCCCGCCGCCATGCCGACTCCCAGGCCGTAGCCCAGCAGGCCCACCGCCATCGCCTGGAGCAGGATCATGCCCACGATCCGCGTGTTCGTCGCCCCCATTGCCTTGAGCGCGCCGAACTGCTTGATGTTCTCGATCGCGAAGTTGTAGAACGTCTGCCCGGCGATCGCCGTGCCCACCAGGAAGCCCAGAAGCGCCGTGATGCCGAAGTTAAAGGGAATCCCCGTGTAGAGCAGGTAATAGTTGATCGTCATCCACATGAAGTCGCGGCTGGTGTGGGCGCCGAGACCGGTCATGGAATTGATCCGGCGCGCCACGGCCTCGGGGGCCAGGCCCGGCTCGGTCTTCGCCAGGATGTAGGAGAGCGCCTTGCGCTCTTGCGGGGCGAAGGTCTTGGCCCGCGAGTAGGTTGTATACACGACCGGGTTGGTCTGGAAGGTCCGGGTCGCCTCGCACACGCCGACGATCACGGCGCGATGGTCGTTCATCTCGATCTGGCGGCGGAGGAACCGGTCGAAGAACGCCCGGCCCAGCCGCTTCCGCGACTTCCAGTCCTCGTCCGGGTAGAGCTTCTGAAGGCGGTCGCAGTCGACCATCACCGCGTCGGGCAGCCGCAGGTCGCGCAGGCGTCCGGCGAGGATGCGGTGCTCGGGCGGAGCGCCCACCAGCGTCGAGTCGTCCAGGCCCAGCAGCACCACCTGCTCGATGACCGCCGGCCGGTTGCCGCCGGACACCTCGGGGCTGATCTTTACCCTCGCCTGCCCCTTGTACAGCGGGACCGCCCAGAGCACGCCCTCCACGCCCCGCACCCGGTACAGGCTGTTTTCCAGCATCGGCTTGACGTCGTCGACATAGCGGACCGTCGCATCCATCACCCAGAGGTCGGCCCCGGTGATATCCGTCACCTGGCCGCAGGTGCGCAGCATCAGGCCGCAGAAAATCGAGCCCTGCTGCGTGATGAGCAGCGCCGAGAAGGTCAGCCCCAGGACGATCCCCAGGAACTTCGCCCGGTCGCCGACCAGCATCTTGAGCGCGATCCACCCCATCACCTCGACCCTCCGCACCCGACGCAATGGGGACAGGCACCTCGCAGACTCGGAGCCTGTCCCCATTACGTCAGGGACTGTCATCGCGATCCCGGACCTCCGACGCCTCTCTCGACTCGCCGGTCTCGTCCAGCGGCGGCGTCCGCCCGAGCGCCGCCAGGCAGAACGTCGCGATGTGGCCCGAAAGGAAGTCGAGGTCCAGCGCCGCCATCCCCTCGGCGCCGATCAGCCGCTCGGCCATCGGCCTCGCCATCTTGTAATGCAGGCACTGGCCGATCACGCTGAACGCCAGGGCCGACAATCGCCGCCCGTCGGCCGCCGGGCAGAACTCCCGCAGGATGCCCACCAACTGCTCGAACCGCGGCCGGATCGCCTCGCGGATCAGGATGTCCGAGGCCTCCGTCGGATGCAGCATCTCCCGCGTGATCAGGAGGTGCCGCCAGTCGTCCGGCTCGTGCACCGCCAGCACCCGCGACAGGAAGTGGCGAATGAACCCCCGCAGCCGATCCTCGGGCGTCCCGCCCGCCCCGGCGATCGCCTCGTGCTCGGCCGCGAACGCGCAGCCGCGTTGGTGCGCCTCCAGCACGGCCGCCACGTACAGCTTCTCCTTGTCGCCGAAGTGGTAGTTCACCGCCGCCACGTTCGCGCCCGCTCGGTCGCAGATCCCACGCACCCGCGCGCACTCGAATCCCCTCTCGGCGAACTCGCGGCCCGCCGCCTCCAGCAACCGATCCCGTGTCGCGTCTTGCAGTTCCATTGGCTTTCCCGGCCCCCTCCAAACACCTGTTTCAAACAGGTGTTTCAATCCACTGTATCCATCTTCGGCGGTTCGTCAATGATCATTGAGCCGAATCGGGAAGCCCCGGCCGCTTTTGCGGGAGGACCCGGGTTTCCCGCATCGACGCCCATGCGTCCAGCGCCTCCCGCCGATTTGCATTCTATAATCGAAGGTCAGTCCGAGACAGGAGGTTGGCATCCATGCATTCGCTCGATTGGTTGAAGGACGCGGGGAAGGGATCCGGCCGACCGGTGTATGCGGTCTTCGGCGGGGATCACTACCTGGTGCGCGAGTCGATCGCAGCGGTCGTGCGCGCGGTGTTTCCAGAGGGGGACGCCGAGGGCGGCATCACGCGGTTCGTCGGGGCACAGGCGACGCTGGCCGACGTGCGGGATGAACTGTTCACGCTGCCGTTCTTCAGCAAGCGGCGGCTGGTGATCGTCGAGGAAGCGGATACCTTCGTGACGAAGTACCGCAAGGACCTGGAGGCGTACGTCGGCAGCCCCAGCGCGTCGGGGACGCTGCTGCTCCAGGTGAAGACCTGGACGGCCACGACGAACCTGGCGAAGCTCGTCGACAAGCTGGGGGTGGCGATCGACTGTAGCCCTATGGGCGAGCGCCAGACGGCGAGGGTCGTCTCGTGGCTAAAGGAGTATGCCCGCACGCGGTGCGACGCCGAGCTCGACGGCCCGGCCGCGAACCTGCTGGTGGAGCTGGCCGGTCTGGAGATCGGCATCCTGGCCGCCGAGGTCGAGAAGCTGGCTGTCTACGCGGGCGAATCGAGGCGGATCGAGCGGGCGGACGTGGCGAAGATGGTCGACGCCGGGCGGGTCGAGACGGTCTGGAAGGTCCTCGACGCCGCGACCACGGGTCAAGCCGCGCCGGCACTAGAATTGCTAGATAATTTGATGGCCGCCGGCGAGTTCCCGGTGATGCTCCTGGCGGCCATGAGCGCCTCGCTCCTGAAGGTCCACCACGCGGGCCGACTGCGGGCCGCCCGGCTGCCGCTCGACGAGGCCTGCCGCATCGCCGGAGTCCCTCCCTTCGCCGTGGAGAAGACCGGAAAACAGCACGCCCATCTCGGCCCCCGGCGGGTCGACCAGCTTCCAGCGACCCTGCTCCGCGCCGACCTGGATCTGAAGGGAGGCAGCAGCCTGCCGCCTCGCGCCGTGCTCGAGCTACTGCTTGCTAACCTCTCGCGCCCCCGAACCGATTGACCGGAAAAGTCCGCCTTATCTTTCCGGGCGGCCCTGGCCCATCGGGGGGCCTTCACGCGGATCAACCGGCCTTTCACGAGATTTTCACGGATCGAGCCGCTTGCTTTTCAGGCGGGATGGGATACCATGATACTGCCATAAAGATCTATAACGCGATAAAGATCGTTCGCCGCTCGCATCGCGCCCCTGGATTGCGTTTCTCGAGAGTAACACCCATGCTTCGCGACGGTCAGGAAGTGCCCACCAGCCTGGTCCAGCGGGTCGAGACGAAGGTCCGGCAGCTCACGCACGGCCGCATCCGCAACCTCGTGGTCGAGGAAGTCGCCGGTCAGGTCGTCGTCAGCGGCCAGGTCCCCTCGCGGCACGCCAAGCAGCTCGCCCTGCACGGGGCACTCGAGCTGCTCTCCGGCGACCGGTTCTGCGAGAATATCACGATCGGCTGAATGGGTCGGAACGCAGCTCATCTCGGTCATCAGGCGGCAGAGCCCGCCGTCTGGCCGGGCCGTGCGGCCCGTCGTGTCTCGCCCCGCCGTCCCGCCGTCCCGCCTGGGTTGAACTTGAGGGCCCGCGGTTTTTCGTCCATATTGTGAGGGTGGCCGCCCCGGGGTCGCGGATCTCCCGCGCGCCGGCCGGGTGGGCCGCGCGGCATCTCACCTGGACACGACTCGATCGACCGATCGGGAAAGGGCCTCCCATGATGCGGACATTCCCCCGTCCGAGACGTCCGCTGCCGGCGATGGCGGCGGCGGTGATCGCTCTGCTCCTGGTCGGCGCCCCGGCCCGCGCCCAGGAATCGTGGGACGCCGTGTATCTCGGCGGCGCCAAGATCGGGCACATGCACACCTTCGTCGAGAAGGTCTCCGACCCGAAGACCGGCAAGGACTACCGCCGCGTCCGCCTCGACGTCGAGATGCGGCTGAAGCGCCGCGAGGACGAGTCGCTCGTCAAGCTGATGTACGGCACGATCGAGACGCTCGACGGCCAGGTCCTGCGGCTGGATACTCGCACCGATTCGGGCGGCAAGCAGGACATCCGCGTGCACGGCGACGTCGACGTGGCCAGGCAGCGGATGCGGCTGATGATCAACAACGGCGGCCGCATGCAGGAAGATACGATCCCCTGGACGCCCGACGTCCGCGGCCCGTACGGCGCCGAGCAGAGCATGGCCAGGCAGCCCATGAAGGAGCACGAGCGACGCGAGCTGAAGATCTACATCCCCGAGCTGAACAAGGTCTGCGACATCACGCTCGAGGCCCACTCGGTCGAGCCCATCCTCCTGGGCGACGGGTCGAAGCGGCCGCTCCTCCGCGTCGACCAGATCACCAGGTTCAAGGGCAAGCACCTCGACCAGTACGACTCGCGAGTGTTTGTCGACTCCGAGGGCCAGATCCTCAAGTCCGAGCAGGACGTGATGGGCGGCATGGTCTATTACCGCACGAACAAGGAAGCCGCGCTGGCGCCGGCCGGCCCGTACCAGTTCGACACGGTCCTGGAATCGGTCGTGAAGGTCCCCAGGAAGATCACCGACCCCGAACGGACCAGGCACGTCCTCTACCGGATCAAGCTGGAGAAGTCCGAGCCGGGCCAGGTCTTCCCGGCCGACTCTCGCCAGTCGATCCGCCCCGACAAGGAGGATCCGAATTCGGCGGTGCTGGATGTCCAGACCGTCGGCCCGGTCGACGGCCAGCCCGCGGCCGGCGACGTCGAGCCCCAGTACCTGAAGGCGAATGCCATCATCAACAGCGATGATGTCCGGGTACGCACCCTGGCGCAGCGGGTCACCCGGGGGATGCTCGACCCCTGGAAGAAGGCCTCGGCCATCAACGCCTGGGTCCATCAGAACATCCGGGACAAGAACTTCAAGATCGCGTTTGCCTCGGCCGCCGACGTGGCCCGCAATCTCAGCGGCGACTGCACCGAGCACTCGGTTCTCGCCGCCGCCATGTGCCGCGCCGTCGGGGTCCCCTCGCGGGTCGTCGTCGGCCTGGTCTATGTCGACGACCTGGGCGGCTTCGGCTACCACATGTGGGTCGAGGTCTTCGCCAACAACCGCTGGATCGCGATCGACCCCTCGTACAACCAGACGACCGTGGACGCCGTCCACATCAAGCTGTCCGAGTCGAGCCTCGACGGTGTCACCCCGTTCGAGGCGTTCCTGCCCCTGATCACCGTGGTCAACCGCCTCCAGATCGAGCCGGTCGAGATCCGGTGAGCGCACGGTCGCCCACGGCGGCACGACCATACCCGCCCGGAGAACTCCGGCGAACCGGCGACGTGAGTCGCGGGGTGCTTCCTCTTCCGGCAGGACCCGGCGACTGACGGCGCCGGTACGCCCGACCCGGCGACTGACATCGGCCGCTAGCCCCTAGCCACTGGCCACTCCCCGCGAATAGACTGCGATGTGGGGGATCGTGCGGCGTCTGGAGTCGGTCCATCGGTCGGAAACACCTTCCACGGCGGGGAGGAAGCGGATGATCCATCCTGGTGGCGCGTTGCGCTCAACGTCCGGCGGGCTGGCCATGCTCGTGCTGGCCCTCGCCGCTCCAATTGCCCCGGCCCAGCAGGCGGCGTGGCCGTCGGCATCGGCCTCGCGGTCGCCCTACGGGGCCCTGGCCCCATCGCCGGCGGATTCGACCCGGATGGCGCCGCCCGATAGCGCCGCGGTCGTCCGCGGCCTGCCGGCGAGCGCCGCCTCGCAGCGGCCCGAGGTCGTGATGTGGCGGGCGCTGCGGGCGAATCCGCTGACGGCCCCGTATGCCATCAACGTCGCGTGGAAGGACGGCACCGTCGTCCTGGCGGGACGGGTCGGAACGAAGCAGGTCCACGACGCGGCGGTGCAGATGGCGATCGCCCTCGGCTACCGCTTCCGCGACGACCTGGTGATCGACACCGCCGCGACCCTCCGCGTGGCGATGGGGGCATCGCCGTCGATGACCGGCTATGGGATGCTCGCGCCCAACCTGTCGTCGTCGTATTACGTCTATCCGGAGCCGCTGTTCGGCTGGCTCGATGATCCGTTCTTCGGCATGCAGCCGCCGCCGGTGACCTTCGCCCCGTGGTGGCGGGGCCGTCGGGATGCCGCGATGGCCGG
>DAIDHB010000445.1 GCA_027452145.1 Planctomycetales bacterium | reverse complement strand
AGCGTGTCATTGCCTGCCTTGAGCACCGTCCCGGCCGCGGGGGAGTAGGTGAACGTCCCCGCCACGCTCGCCGTCGCGTCGAGCTGGGTCGAGGACAGCGCCGTCCCGTAGGTGATCCCGGCCGGCGCCGCCCAGGAGATCGTCGGCGTGGCCTGGGCCACCGCCAGCGTCACCGACGCCGTCGCGGTGGTGTAGTCGGTGGTGTCGGTGGGCGTGAAGGTCACCGACAGCGTGTCATTGCCCGCCTTCGGCACCGCGCCGGCGGCCGGCGAGTAGGTGAACGTCCCCGCCGCGTTCGCCGTCGCGTCGAGCTGCGTCGCCGACAGCGCCGTGCCATAGACGATGCTCGCTGGCGACGACCAGGAGATCGTTGGCGCCGTGGGGGTAGGGGCCGGCGTGGGGCTCGGAGTTGGTGTGGGGGCCGAGATCGAGCTGGACGCCGGCTGCAACTGCCACAGCGAGGCGCCTGGGGCGGTGAAGACCAGCGACGAGCCCACCGCCGTCAGGTCTCCCGGCACGCTCGTGCTCCCCGTCGCCAGGCTCGTGTCCTTCACCGTCCCAGACGCCGTGCCGTCGCTCTGGTACACCTGGGAACCCGTCGCGCTCGTGTACGCCGTGAAGTACACCAGCCCGCCCGACACCGTCAGACCGTACGCGTCCGAGCCCGACGACCCGCCGATGTCCGACACCATCGTCGTCCCCGAGGCCGTCCCGTCGCTCGACCACACCTGGGTGCCGTGCACACCGTCGTTGGCCGTGAACACCAACTGGCTCCCGTCTACCACCAGGTGCGACGGCGAGATCCCTCCGCCGCTGGGGTTGATGTCCGTCACCATGTGCGTGCCCGACGCCGTGCCGTCCGACGACCACAACTGCTCGCCGTGCACGCCGTCGCTGGCCCCGAAGTACGCCTCCCCGTTCATCGCCACCAGGCTCGACGGCGACATCCCCCCGTTCGCCGCGTTCCCGCTCGTCAGCTCCTGCGTCCCCGACGCCGTGCCGTTCGACGACCACAACTGGTACCCCTGCGACGCGCTGTACCCCGCGAAATACACCGAGCCCCCCGACGCCACGACCTCCGCCGGCATCGCCCCGCCGGACGCCGCGTCGTTGGTCGTCAGCCGAACCGTGCCCGACGCCGTCCCGTCCGTCGCCCACAACTGCGTCCCGTACGTGTTGTCCATCGCCGAGAAGTACAGCAGCGAGCCAGCCGCCGTCAGCTCGCTCGGACCCGACCCGTACGACCCGTTGATGTCCGCCACCACCCGCGTCCCCGACACCGTCCCGTCGCTGCTGTACAGCTGGTAGCCCTCGCCCGAGGCGAACCCCTGGAAGTAGAGCTTGCCGCCGAAGGCCGTCAGGTCCGACGGGTACAGCCCGCCGCTGACCGAGAGGACCTCCCGCGTGCCCGCCGCCGTCCCGTCGGACTCCCAGAGCTGCGTCCCGTCGGCGCCGCTGGCCGAGAAGTACAGCTCGTTGCCGACGGCGACGAGGTCGGTGGGGTTGATGCCGCTGGCGGAGTCGTTGCCGTCGGAGAGCCGCGCGGTGCCCGCGGAGGTGCCGTTGGACATCCAGAGCTGGGTGCCGTGGCTGCTGTCGGTGGCGGCGAAGAACAGGTTGCCGCCGATCGCCACCGGCGCCGACGATACTGTCGCCCCGAAGTTGATCGCCGCCAGTGTCGGAGACGGCGTGGTGGTAGACGTCGGGGTCGTGATTGGCATCGGTGCCGGCATGACGACGATCGGCGTGCTTGCCGTGACCGTCTTGTAGTCGATGGTATCGCTGGGCGTAAAGGTCACTGACAGGGTGTCGGTTCCCACCCCGGGTGTCGCCCCGGCGGCGGGCGCATAGGAGAATGTCCCCGCGACGTTCGCCGTTGCGTCGAGCTGGGCCGAGGACAGCGCTGTGCCATAGACGATGCTTGCTGGCGACGACCAGGAGATCGTCGGCGTGGCTTGCGCCACTGCCAGAGTCACTCTCGCCGTCGCAGAGGTGTAGTCGGTGGAGTCGGTGGGAGTGAAGGCCACCGACAGCGTGTCATTGCCCGCCTTCGGCACCGTCCCAACCGCGGGCGAGTAGGTGAACGATCCCGGTACGTCAGCAGTCGCATCCAGCTCGGCGGGGCCAAGCGCGGTTCCGTAAACGATGGGTGATGGCGTTGTCCATGCTATCGTGGGAACCGCCTTGGAAACAATGAAGGTAGTTGTAGCGGTAACCGAAGTGAAGTCCGTTGTGTTCGCCGGCGTGAAAACCGCCATGATCGTGTAGCTGCCCGCTCCAAGCACTTCGCCGACATCAAGACTATATGAAAATGTGCCAGGAACATTGGCGACGGCGTCGAGTTGGGCCGATCCTACCGATCCACCAAAGGTGAGGTTACTCGGCCTCCACGTTAGCTGCGGGGTGACCGGCGACACTGCGACGTTAGAAGTAGAGTAAGTCACTTCAGACGTTGGCATGTTCAGATTCGGGCTGCCGCTCGTTGCGGCATTGACCAGTTCGACGTCGTGCTGCCCCGCTGCCAGGTCTCCGAGCAGGACCGTGTACGTGGCGCCCGTCCGCACGGGAACGTCCACCTGGTTGACATACCTGGCGTCCACCAGGACGTCCACCGTCTCGGCGACCGGCCCGGAGACCCACGGGCTGGTGGGGAAGGTGACGTCAAGCGCGAAGTCGCCGCTGGGCAGAAGGAATATGGAATTGGCGCTGCCGCCCGGCACCAGCCGGGTACCCACGACGGTGGCAACCTGGCCGACGGCGGCGCCGTACGTCGCCGGATGCGTCTCCGATTCCACCGTCGTCGCCGCCTGCTGCTTCGGTGAATTCCAGTCGAAGTAGGTGGGCGCGGCCACCGCCCAGCTGTTGATGTTGCCGACGGACTGGTAGACGATCGGTAGGACTCCGCCCGCCTGGTAGAACTCGGTCAGGGTGCTGACCGCCAGCGCCTCCGTCCTCGGGTCGAGGTTGGCGTACATCCCCGCGTTGGGCAAGAAACTGCTGAATCCGCGTGTCGAGATGTCGGCGTATCCGTTGGGGTCGTTGTAGCCGCTCTGGTTCTCGTCGAAGTAGAATCCCCCCTCGTAACCGACGTCGTTCAGGCCGTATTCAAGCGAGAGACTCACGTCCGATTCGAGGTCCTTGCTCAACGAGCCCTGCGCGACCGAGGCCCCGGCGGAAGCCTCCGCGAACATGCTGTTGACGGTCTGGATCGCCGCGTCGTCGAAGAACACGGTCCCCGTCGACAAGGAGTTCTCGAAGGTCACGAGATAGCTATGGGAACTGTCCCCGGTATAGAACGCCTCAGACCGGCCCCACCATAGGCTCCCGGTGGTCCCTGAGAATTGGGGTGCGCCTTCGCTAACGGCGATCGGCTGGCCCCCGTTGATGTCGGGACCGCCGTCGGTCGGCGTGAGCGTGACCCAGAGCCCGCGCCGATCCCAGGCGAAGGGGACGGTCTGCGACGCAAACAGCGTAATGTCCGCATAGCCCCCGCTGAAATCGACGACCTGGCTCAAGGACGCGCCGGGCTGGAGGTACGCGACCTGGGTCCCCTGGCCTCCAGTGGCCACGCCGCCCCCGGAGGGCGGCAGGCCGGTCTTATTGTCGTCGTAGGTGAAACTATTCCCGGTCACGGAGGCGACGATGAAGGTCCCGTTATATCCCTGAGTCGCCCCGGTGATCTTGACCGACTGGCCTACCGTGAAATCACACGGAGTCGTAGTGATGATCGTCACGACGTTGCCGGCCTCGGTGGCGCCGTTGTTGTCAGAGATTGCCGCGAAAAGCGGGGGAGCCGCGGGGTTGCCCATGGCGGAGCCGTTCGCCGCGACCCCCGCGGAACCCGCGGGAATCCAGTCCGCCAGGCCGGCCTCAAAGTCGAGGTTGGCGAAGCTCGCGCCGCCGAATCCGAGGTCGGCGCCGTCCTGGGCATACCATCCGCCGCCGCCGGCATAGAGGTAGTAGTTGACGGGGTGCTGCGACCCGAATTCCGTGTCGATGAATTTGAGCGCATCGGCCCAGCCGCCGCCATATTGCCACTCGAAGACGGGCCGGACGCGGCTCGCGGGGTCGACGGCGTTTACGGCGAGTTCGCCGAAGGCTGCCTTGAAGGCTTCGCTGATCTGGACGTCCCGGAGCCCGACCCAGTCCTGGCCGACGTTGTAACCGCTGGTCGAGGCGGTGTTGCTGAAGTAGCCCGGTGACGCGCCGGTCGAGGGCCGCGGGACGGCGCTATAGGTCGCGAGGAAGGACGCGTCATTCGTGCCGCTGAGGCCGAGGTATGACGCCAGTAGCGCCCCGTCCTGGTAGGCGTTGGCGCCGCTGCCTGGGTACAGGGGATCCGACTGGTTGCCCGTCAGGAAGTCGTAGAGGGCTCGCTGGCTGAGCTGATTGGCCCACCCGGACCCGTTCGCCTCCGCCTGCAGGAACGAGCCGTTCCAGACCTCGTTGGAGAATTCGACGTAGACCTTCAGGTTCGAGTCGAGGGGTGCCCAGACGGGGTCGGCCTGTGGGCTCGTGTAAGGTTCGATGCCGTCGCTACCGTAGGCGAACAGATCGGCGAGTTTCTGGATGTAGTCCGTAGAGGCATTAGATGGTATGTTGATGTACAGATCCTTGCCCGTCTCGTTCGCGAGCGCAGTCATGACTTCCCACGGGACGCCGGCTGGCCTGCCTGAGGCGGAAGTTCCCGTGTCGGCGCCGGAGCGCCCGTCGAAATCATAGGCGGACCAGAAGTTGTAGGAGACCTCGGTGCGGTCGGCCCAGTTGGAGGTCAGGTTCCCGTTGGTCGACCCGATGTCCATCGTCCGCAGGACGGTATACTGGGAGAACATGCCGAGTGCGGAGGGCGTGAAGAGGGTCCCGACGGGAAGCGGTTGGTTGCCGCCGAGGGTAGACGGCTGCATGACGTACAGGTTCGTGATGCCGTTCTCCGGGTCGATCAGGGCGGTCCCGCCCGTCGCGTTTGTCGGCGCTCCGCCCACACCGATCGTGCAGGTGATGGTGTTGGTCGACGTGTCGACGCCATCGACCATGTAGGTGCCGTTATAGGCGGCGGCGGCCGAGCTAAATCCGGAGATGGTGATTTCCTGGCCCGGCTGAAAGCCTTGCACGGACGTCAGGCCGATCGTCGCCATGCCGCCGTTGTCGACGATCGATTGGATCGGCCCGGGCGACGCGGGCCCCCGGCTGGTGTTGATGAAGGCTAGAGTGAGGAGTCCGTCGTTGTTGGGGGGGATGACCAACTCGGCCTTCGTCGTGTTGGTGGCGGGGTCGTAGCCCTCGCCGGCCTGCAAGATGGGGGCGTGCAGGTCGACGCCGCCCGCGACCCAGTCGACGTTCTCCGGCGAGCACGCGACCGTGGCGAGGCCGTTGAACTGGACGAGATAGGTGCCCCCGGCCTGGATCACGCTCGCCCCAACGTCGAGGGAAATCCCGGCGTCCCCCTCCGGCCAGAAGTTGGCGTCGGCCGGTACGACAGTGCTCATGAGGTTGGCGTCGTTCGTATTCACCCAGGCGAAATCGTGGGGCGCTCGCCAGATGTCCACGGTCCCTGCGTTGACGAGATTTGCAAAAAGAGCTTCGTGGCCCCCGACATTCATGCCGACCTGTGTGGCGGGCGCGATGACGGAGAGAGGATTGCTGACGCTGGACCACGCGAGGTCCACGCTGGGCGTCAGGCTGGCACCGTCGGCGTACTCCATCTCGATCGCGTAGTCTTGGCCGGCCAGCAGGGCGATTTTTCCGGTGTCGGTCCGCTGACCGGGGTTGTTCCAGTCGTCGATCAGCGGGCTGCCTGGCTGTTGGCCCGCAGGGGTGACCCAGAGACGCACGCCCGTGCCGGCCCAGTCTGCCTGGAACGAGTAGGTCTCGCTGGAGCCGGGCGTAAGCATACCGGACCAAGCCACGGACCAACCGTCCGGGTGGGGTGCCGCGAATGCCGGGTCGGGCGAGCCGCCGGGCGACGCCTGAGGGCTCGCCCAGCGGAAGTTGATGTCGTTGTCCCAGCGGGTGAACGACGGGGAACCGAGCAGGTCGGGATTGCTGTAATACTGGCCGAGCATCCCCTGTCCGGTCTGGCCGTCCTGGGCGCTGCTGACCCAGCCCCCCAAAGACGACGGGGTCAGGCGGGACTCCAAGCCCTCGACGAGAGGCTGACGGCATCGCATGAGCCTTGCCTTGCGAATGCCGGTGTGTCGCAGATGCCTTCGTGCCGAACACCCCGCTACAAGACGCTTCACCGCTGGATCTCCATTGAGGGTGCCGAAATAGCCAACAGACACCGATTGTGAACTCAAGCAGGCCCGTTGGCGAACGAGGGTGTCAGTGAGCAGAAAACGCGCAGAGACGCTTCGTTTGAACGGACGAGGATCGGAAGCCGTGAGGTATGGAGCTGCCTTCTCGAAAGCAGAGGATGCAGCCGGTACGGTGGGTAGGTCTCTCCGAGATCGATCGCCCTGCAGAGGAACCGTAGGTGATTTCTCTGAGAGATGCAAATCGTGCCCGGCGACTAGCTCCCCGAGCCGAGCCATCCCCGTTTGATAGCGGCCTGTTCGGTGGCATTGCGGGCGCGACGCATCAGATCCTTGGATTCGCAATTAGGCGACCGGCGCCTGGTAACTTACCCGCGCACGGGGTTAAGCTGACACAGGATGGCGAGGGATACCCGGGATCATTGCGATTCCATCACGGACGTTCCCCATGAACGACACCATCGACCAATTCGACGACTTGCTCCG
>DAIDHB010000444.1 GCA_027452145.1 Planctomycetales bacterium | reverse complement strand
CATCTTGAGCAGATTCGCCATGGGTAGGCTCCAGGGACAACGAAGTTGTCCCTGGAGCCTATCTGGCTGATCTGAGTCTCCTCAAAGTGGCTGGTTTTCAAGCGCCCATCGGTGGCTGGTTTTGAGCGCCCGCTGACATCCTATCATCGGCCGGTTGAGGCCTGGGGCCGCGAGGAGCTCGAGTTGGTGTCGCGGCGGCGCGCCGAGGTCGTGGACTTCGCTCCACGCTGGGTCGAATTCGTCTGCCTCGCATTCGGCTACCTCCTGGGCTTATACCAGGAGGGGCTATGCACCGAGTCCCGGTTCTCCTTACTCGAGGCCCAATTGCCGGGCTTCATGTGGCTGCACGCCGAGCGATTTACGGATGCCTGACGGGATATTGCGGCGGACTCACCGAATCCTGGCGGTAGGTCGCACGAGTGTGGCGCCCGGGCGGGATTCCGATATACTGGGTGGTGGCCGATTCCGATCCATCGGCCCCGGAGGTCGCGAGTGGAAGTCCGCTACTACCTCGATCCTGAGACGGGCCAGCCCCACATCTATGACCATGGCGTCACCGAGGCCGAGGTCGAATGGATCCTGGCTCGGCCCGGCGAGGACGGGCCGTCCTCGAATGAGGCGAGACAGGCCACCGGACAGGCCGAGTCGGGCCGATATCTGAGGATCATCTACGTCCCGGACCATGAAGGAGACGGGGTGTTCGTGGTGACCGCCTATCCGCTGACGGGCAAGCCACTGAAGGCCTATCGTCGGCGGCAGAGGAGGCGCAAGCGATGACCGAGCAACGATTCCCGAAGGGATGGGATGAGAAGCGCGTCCAACGATTGCTCGCGGAGTTGGACAGCCGAACCGAGGAGGAATGGGTCGCCGCTGATGAGGCCGCGGCGGCGGAGCAGGACGATCAGGCCGTCGTCACGGTGCCGGTCGGCTTGCTTCCAGAGATCCGGCGGTTACTCGCCGCATACAAGCCCAAGTCAGCCTAACGAGGCATTGCAGCGGACCCGCCTGCCGGCGGGCCGCTGATCTGGGGCGTTAGCCGGCGGCAGGTGGGGGGGGTGGGGCGATGCTGGACTTCGACGCAGCGAAGCACGTGGCCCGCGACCGATGGCTGTCCGCGTTCGACGACGAACCCGGGGGCCCTCAGGTGATCCGCGACTCCGAGTGCGTGGAGTATGAATGGGGCTGGCTGATCGCGTCGGGGCCAAGCCGTGCGGAGTTGGTGCCGCCGGAGAAGAGGCGGAGGGGACGCCGGTCGATCCTGGTCGATCGGGTTACCGGTCAGACCGAGACCGTCACCACGGCCGGGCCGCGGATCGCCATTATCAAGCTCCTGGAGCGCCGCCCAGCAGAGAGCCGGTCGCCCGATGTGTCGGTGGACTATCACGGCAACCTTGCCCAAGTCCGAGTCTCCATGCGGGCGTTCACTCCGCTGAGCGAGTCAGACGCCGCGGTCCCAGACGAGGAGGCCGTGGAGGTGTACCGCCTGACCGATCGCGATGAGTGATCCGGCCCCCCCCGCGGGCGAGGGCGGGCCGTCTAACGAGGCGATGCAGCGGACCCGCTCCGCGGGCCGCTGATCTTTGGCGTTAGCCGGCGGGGGCCATCGCATGGGTGTCCACCCCTTCAGGCGCTGGTGGCTGCGGCGTCGCGTCCGGGGCGGTGTCCGAGACGCGACGCCTCGAGGCGTGGTCCTCTTCAGGCTCGGCGCGCCGGATCGCATCCGTAACTACCCGGAGGGCGAGGTCTGGGACTACCATCTGGGCCGGGCTGCTGGTTGCGTGCTGGATTATTCGACGCTGATCCGTGATGATGCGGTCGTCGCCAGTTGGTGGACCGAACAGCGGATCGAGATGAGCGGATCCATCTAACGAGGCGATGCAGCGGACCCGCCTGCCGGCGGGCCGCTGATCTGGGGCGTTAGGCGGCGGAGGACCAGCTCATAGACGATCGCGATCTCTGGAGGTACATCGACGCGCTGGAAGCGGCCGCGCGGCTGGACGATCGGGCACTTCTCTATCGCTTCATGCGGGGTTGTTGCTGCGCGTTATGGGCATCCCTGCCGCCCGAGGCCGAGCGATGGCTCTTCGTCGCCGACAGCTACCGGGCCGGGCTTGCCCCGGAGAGCGAACTCATGGCGGCCCGCCTCGCCGCCTGGGACCACCTCGGGGACCAGGCTTGCGACTTCGCCTCGCCGACGGTCAATGCAATGAGGGTGGTCCTGTTCCTGCTGTTCCCAGACGATGACCCAGACAGCGAGGATGTCGGCTTTCTGATCAGCCACTTCCTCGACTTCTGCACGGGCGCGGGCATGTCTACCGAACAGCAATACCAGTGCTTGGCTGACGCGTACGGCCTCTGCTCCGGGGACCAGACCGACGCCTAACCTCGCGCTGCAGCGGACCCCGGCCACGGGCCGCGCTTTCTCTGGTGTCTTGGCTCACTGTTCCGTGGCCGGGTCCGCTGAGCTTTGGCGTGAGGCTCCGACCGAGGAGGCACCATGGCGCGTGCGATGACAGCGGCCGAAAAGCAACGCTTCAAGGGCTACTTCCCCAGTCTCGACGTGAACCGAGCCGTCGTGACCGGCGAGATGTCTCCCGTCTACAACTGCATATCGTGGACCGTGGGAGTCACCAATCGGTGGATTTGGCCTGGGAACACACTGGCGCAGTTTGATATATTCTACCGGGGATTCGGCCTGCACAGGTCGGGCAATGGAGAGGTCGCGGCATGGGGGCATTCGACCTCGAACATGACGCACGGCTGCATCTCCGGCCCCGGCCACGGCCCCCGCTGGGAGTCAAAGTGCGGCGGCGATCTTCGCATCCAGCATGCTCTCGGTGAGCTGACGGGCGCCAGCTACGGGCGTGTGGTCGCCTTCTATACCCGACAACGTTCGCTGCTGGCACTCAACGAAGCGATCGTGGAGGAAGCCGTGAAAGACAAGGAGCCGAAGTCCTACCTCTCCGCTCAGCAGAAGAAGTCGCTGGGCGCCGAGAGAGACGCAGTCGATCCGGACTTGAGGCGGGCCTTCGAGGATGCCTTCGGAGCCTGGAGGCAGACGTGGTTCTCGGGCGGACTAGCCATCAACTCCAATCCCCACTCGCGCGCCGTGGGCAAGGAGTACGATGCCCTCATCGCGCTCGGGCCCGAGATCATGCCGCTCGTCGTCGAGAAGTTGGCAGACCCCGAGAACTTCTTCGCCCTGCAACTCTACGACGCGATCCAGCCCGACGAGAAGTTAGTCGTCCATTTCGAGGCCGATGACGAGCGAATCCTGGAGGGCGAGCAGGGCAGGGCGAGGCGTGTAGTGAGCGCCTGGTTCGCTAATCGCTGACCTCTGCGCCCGGAGAAGCGCCTAACGAGGCGATCCAGCGGACCCGCTGCGCGGGCCGCTGATCTTTGTCGTTAGGCGGGGACAGGAACCTGGAGTGGGGACTTGATCGAGGCGGGCGAACGCCATGGACAACTTCACGGTCGAACTTCCTGAGGCGCGGGCGCAACGGCTCCGAGAGCTGGCCCGGGAGGCCGGTGTCTCCCCCGAACAGTTGCTGCGCGTGAGCGTTGAGGAGTGGTTGAGCCGCCCCGGCCGGGATTTCGCCGAGGCCGCTGCTTACGTCCTGCAGAAGAACCGGGAACTCTACCGGCGGCTGGCGTGATGCGATGCGCCACCTGACGACGGACGAGGTCCTGGAGTTACACCGGCTGATCATCGACCAATCCGGCGGCGGCTCGGGGGTCCGCGATCCGGGCATCCTGGACTCCGCCCTGGCCCAGCCGCGGATGACTTTCGGCGGGGACGAACTGTATCCGACGGTCGCGGAGAAGGCCGCGGCCCTGGGCTATTCGCTGGTCATGAACCATCCGTTCGTCGATGGCAACAAGCGGATTGGCCACGCTGCCATGGAGACGTTTCTCGTCCTCAATGGTTACGAGATCGTGGCTTCGGCTGATGAACAGGAGCGGGTGGTGCTCGATTTGGCGCAGGGCTACCTCGAGAGAGGCATTCACCGATTGGTTGCGCGCCCATATCGTCGAGCGAAGGACCACCTAACGATCATGGATTGGAGTCCGCGAAGCCGGACCTCCAATCCATGTTCAAGAAGCCCGGCCGATCCGACGCGGGCCCTTCAATCGGGTAACGCTTCGCGGTGATCACCGGCGATCACCGCCGACGGTGATCCTCAGCGAGCGCCGGCGCTCCCCGCGCCGGCGCGCATGCGGTTCGCGAGCGGTTCCCGCGACGACCATCTCGCCTCGCGATCGGCCCGCGGGAGGCCGCCGACCGGCCACTTTCCGGCCCCGGCGCGCACCCCGATCGGACCGCGGTCTCGCCGCGGCGCTCGCAGCCCGCTCCGGAAGCGATGGGCTGATCTCATCGGCCTAACTCGTGTCAAATGCCGCCGGGCCCGACGCCGGCTCGTTCCCCAGCCACACCAATCGGCCGCCGCACTCCGGGCATCTCGGGCCCTCGGCGGAGACCCGCCGCGGCTCGGTAGTCTCAAAAGGGAGTCTCAAAAAGACAGGCACTTTTCCGTTGCCCGGTGATGCGTTGGTTGCTAGATGGCATGGGGCTTACTGGCTGCTTCTGAGAGGTAACGAAATGTGCCTGTCCTTTTTGCCCTTTTTTTGCCCTTTCCGACACCCCTTGAACCGAACTTCCGGGACAGAGTCTGACACACGGACCCGCTGATCCTGTCTGGTTTCGGGAGGGCGAGGCTCCTGCCGAGCCTTCCCTGCAGCTCGGCAGGAGCCTCGC
>DAIDHB010000443.1 GCA_027452145.1 Planctomycetales bacterium | reverse complement strand
GAGCCGCTGGAAGATCGGTTCTGGGACGAGATTACCACCTATCAGCAGGAGAACAAGATGCCGTTCATCGACATCTTCGAGCGGAAGGCAATCGAGAGGGCCAGGGCCGAGGGTCTGGAAAAGGGACGGGAAGAGGGACGGGAAGAGGGACGGGAAGAGGGCCTGCTCGAGGGCATCGAGAGATGCCTGAGAGTCAAGTTCGCCGCCGCGGGCCGGGAACTGATGCCGGAAGTCCGCCAGATCCGTGATCCCGAGCGGCTTCGCGAGGTCCTGGCCGGGATTGAGACGGCAGCCAGCCCCGATGACGTCCGCCGCATCTGGACCCGCAAGCGACGGCCGAAAGCCGGGAAGCCGCGGTGATCGACGCGTTCCCGGTCGATGGCCCGGAGGATCCGCGACGCTGGATCATGGAGCTGTCCAGGACGCTGGGGAGCCGCCAACGAAGTTCCAAAAATGGACAGGCACTTCTCCGCCGAGATACCTGGACTTCTCGAACAAAGGACAAAGGAATAAGACCGGTTGTCTCTCTGGCGGATCGCCGGAGGGCTCAGGACCCGAATCACGGGTTGTCAAACGTTCCGGCTGGCCGATCTGACCCGCCCATCCGATCCCTCGCCGCCGTCGTCCGTGTCCGGCCCGGGACGCCGTCCCGACCAGGCGGCCGGACGATGACTCGAGGCGAGCCCGGCCCGGGCTCCCTGGCCTCTTCCGGTCTTCGACTCCGCCCGGTCCGGTCCGTCGATCCTCCGGCTCGCGGGCCCGGGCCGATCGCGGGCCGGGCCGGCCGGCATGGCGACAGCCGGTCACGACCGGTGCGAGTCCCGGTCCGCCGGTCGGTCGCGGGCCAGGCCGGGACCGGGGCGGGAACAGGCCGTTCCGTGGCGCCGATCGGAGCGGGTACTCCAACACCCTCGCGCGTTCCGATCCGCGTGAAATCTCGGGCGGCGGGCGCTGCGGGCGATGGCCGCCAGCGGGCGGGAGGACCGCGGACGCCATGCGGACTG
This sequence comes from Planctomycetales bacterium, assembly GCA_027452145.1. Taxonomy (GTDB): domain Bacteria; phylum Planctomycetota; class Planctomycetia; order Isosphaerales; family Isosphaeraceae; genus JAKAUH01. The sequence continues at coordinate 3,765 of DAIDHB010000443.1, read as the reverse complement.
ACGGGCGGCGTCAGCCGTGCGCCGGATCGGCCTCACTCCAGCGCGACGACGGGCATGGAACCGGGGAGCACCTGCGGCCGGTAACGCGTCGGGAGCTCGCCGGACGGCAGGTGGAGCGCCAGGCCCGCCTCGAGTCGACGGATCCGGACCTTCGCCAGCGGCGTCGGCTCGGCGTGGACCTCCGCGTCGGGCGGCACGAAGCGCCCGGTGTCGCCGACGCTGCGGCCTTCCTCCGGGCCGGTCGGCGCCGATGGGGCGATGTAGATCGCCTCCATCGCGCAGTAACCCTCTTCTCCGGCCTGAAGCTGGCTGACCGGAATCGTCGCCCGATTCGCCACGGCTCGTGCCCTCCGCCAGTCGGCCAGTCGGTTCGCCCCACGGTGCGAGCCCGGTGGGCCTCATCTTCATTATGGCCCGCAGGGGCGGCCAGGGATCCGGAAGATCCTCGCGTTCCCCTTCGTGCCGGGCGGATGCTGCGGGTCTTGCCGGTTGTGCTGCGAAAGACCGCCCTGGCGAGATCCTCGGCCCCGCTCGATCCCGGTTGTCGATCGCCCGGGCCGACCCTGGGCCGGACCGGCCGGCGCCGGGAGGCCGGGTTGCGACCGATGCGGGGCCCGGTCCGCCGATCCGCCGGGGGACGGAACGGGACGGAGATGGTAATCCGGAGTCACGCCGATCCGAGCCAAAAACCGACTGACACCGGCTGGGGCCGGTGCATCTTGCGCCCGGCGCCCGTTCGCCCGGCACCAGCCAGCCGGGCGACGGCGCGCTCGGGAAACCGAATCACCGCGGGCCGGCGAGGCTCCCCGTCACGGCCGGATCTTGATGGTCTTCCGGCCCACTCGTTCGCCCCGTCGGCACCGCGGCGCCGGACGTTCGTTATCCACCGATATCAATCCGGCTGTGTGTCGTGCTGTCCTCGAACAGCCCCTGGGTCACGGTCATCCACGTGCCGGTGGCGGAGTCGTAGACCCAGTTGTTGGAGTAGTAGAGCGAACTGTTCTGCGTCGAGAGCACCGTGAATCCGATCCGATTCGCATCGGGCGGTCCATCCAGGTCATCGACGTCCATCCGCAACGTCACGTTGCCGGCGATGGATGTCGTGTTGCCGAACCTGTCGATCTCGTAGATCGACGCCTTGGCGTAGACCGTGGCGTGCTGGACACCCTTGACCTTCGTCACGGTCATCGACGACAACGCGTTCGACTTGATGTAGATGACGCTGCCATCGGCCTGGGGAATCGTCAGGAGGATCTGTCCCTGCAGGTTGGTGCCCGCCTTGTTGTAGTGCACACCAACGCTGTAGTAGGTGAGGCCCGAAGCCCCGGCCCCGTAGGTGCCGGCCGGAGCGCCCGGCTGGATCGCCCCGCCCCCGACGATCGCGTTGGTGGTCACAGGCTGACTGACGACGAGGGTCGCCGTCCGGTCCGCTTCCGGCTGGGCATCGTTGGTGTAGTTTCCGGTGAGGTCCACCTCGATCAGGTAACTCTGCGATCCGAACTTGCCGGTGCTCAGCGTGACGACCGTGTTTGCGGTGCCCGTGCTGGGACTGCCCACCACCGGGCTCACCTTGACCCCGCTGGCAAGAAGGGTCCGGATGCCGGAGGTCGGGTCGACGCTGATGAAGCTCACGGTCGCGCCGGCCAGTCCGAGCCCCGTCGGGTCCTGCATGCTGGCCGACAGGGCCACCTGGACGGTTGTGGAACTGTTGCCGGATGTCGTCCAGGTCGTCTGGCCGATGTACCTGACCGTAGCATCGCGGGCTTTGATGACATCAGTGATCGTCCCGCTCTGGTCGTGGTAGTTCCTGCCGCCGCTGAACGTCCAGGTGTCGGTGTAAGTCCGGGCAAGGGTATGCGTCGTACCAGTGAGGTTGAGACTGGTACCGGCCGCGGAGGTGTCGGTGCCGACTCCGGTGACCGTCCCCATGGCCGTATGTGCGAATGTGTCGTACGTCACGTCGTAGGGCGTGACGACGACCGCCGCGTCGGCCTGGTTGATGGTGAGATCGCCCGCCGACAGGCCGATCAGCGTGTTGTAGTCGGTCGTGTCGGCGGGGATGAAGTCGGCCGTGACAGCGTAGGTGCCGGCGTCCGTCTGGGCGGCCGCCCCGCCCGTGAGGATGTTGGACACCGTCCCGGGCGCCGAGCTGGCGGTGACGTCCACCGTGGCCGACTGCCCCAAACCGTTGTAGGTCAGCGGCGAGTTGGTCACCGCCAGCGTGGCCGTCGGCGTCGCCTTGTTGACCGTGAGGTTGCCATCGACATAGGTGATGGTGTAATTGCCCAGGCCCAAGCCCACGGCGTCGCTGGGGACGATGCTGTACGGGGACCCGGCCACGGTGGCGGTGGCCGCGGCCCCGGCGCTGGTCAAGGTCACGCTGCTGACCGTATCGCCGTTGACCAGGCCGGCGGGCGGCGTGCTCGTGGTGGCACCCACGCCGAACTCGGTGCCGGCGAAGTCGAAGGTCTGGCCGTAGGTCTTGGTCTGGTCGTCGGCGGTGATGGTCAGCGGCCGGGCGTCGACGGTGAGCGTGCCATCAACGTAAGTAATGGTATAGTTGCCCAGGCCCGAGCCCACAGCATCGCTGGGGACGATGCTGTAGGGGGAGTCGGCCACGCTGGCGGTGGCCGCATAGCCGGCGCTGGCCAGGGTGATGCTGGTGACGCTGTCGCCATTGACCAGGCCGGCAGGGGTGAACTGGCTGGTCCCGTCGGGCACGAACGTCGTGCCATACATCTTGCTCTCGTCACTGGCGGTGATCGTCAGCATCGCCGGCGTGACCGACAGGTCCGACGTATTGTTGGAGGCCGCGTAGGGGCTGTTGGCGGCGAAGCTGGCACCCACATAGTTCGCGTACGTGCCCACGTCGAGCCCGCCGAAATCGACGTTGCTGAGTGTCGCGACGCCGCTCGCGCTGGTCGTGGCCGTGCCGACGTCGACCCCGTTGAGGGAGAACACGATCGTCTGGTTCGGCAGGGCAGATCCATCCGCCGTCAGGGTCGCGGTCAGGGTCGTCGTACCGCCGTAGATGCCCGAGGCACTGGAGACGGCGAGTGAGGTCGCGTAGTACTGCTGGACCTCGAAAGCGCCGATATCGACGATGCCGCCGGAGGGTTCGGGGAAGACCCGCGGGAAGCCGGCTCCCCGCTGGTCGGTGGTCAAGGGCTGCTGGGTGCGGGGGTCGACGGCAAGGCTGTTGCTGCCGGCGTCGATGGCGGGGCTGCCGGGCAGCAGGGCGATGGTCTGAGTCGGCCCGCCGTTGTCGGCGAGGGTCCCGAGGCCGGGGTTTGCGACGTTGACCTGGTTGCCGTTGGCATCGTTGTCCAGCAGGCCGCCGGAGCCGCCGGTGCCGATCAGGTTGTAGTCGCTGGCCGAGGACACCGTGCCGACGATGTCGCTCGCCGACGTGTAGTAGAGGTTCCTCGCCACGATGGTGTTGTTCAGCGTGCTCGTGCCCCCCGACGTGTAGAGCCCGCCGCCGTAGCCCGTATTGTAGGCGATGGTGTCGTTGACGGCCCTCAGCGTGCTGTAGTAGTTGAAGATGCCGCCGCCGCCGGTGGAGGCCGAGTTGCCGGCGAGGGTGGAGTCGGAGACGTTCACCGTGCCGTTGGAGTCGTTGAAGATGCCGCCGCCGTAGGAGGCCGAGTTGCCGGCGAGGGTGGAGTCGGAGACGTTCAGCGTGCTGTAGGAGTCGTTGTAGATGCCGCCGCCGGTGGAGGAGGCCGAGTTGTGGTCGAGGGTGGAATCGGAGACGTTCAGCGT
>DAIDHB010000442.1 GCA_027452145.1 Planctomycetales bacterium | reverse complement strand
GGTATCGATATTATTAATAATCACCTTTTGACTTGTGTACTTACCACTGCTTGACTTCAAGTATTGTCGTGTCATTTCTGCTTTAAGGCCATCGCCGAAGGTAACCGTTCACGGGTGGTAGGCCCTGGCATTGAGGATGTCGATCGGTTATCTCGATCGTATGGATAACGTGCCGCCACTCCCTTCGGATCTATGGGACAAGACACCGCCCGACGTGCGCGAGGCGATCCTCGCGTTGGTCCTCGCCTTTGAGCGGCGGATCGCCGCGCTCGAGGCCCGGCTCGGGCAGAACTCGTCGAACTCCTCCCGGCCGCCGTCCTCCGACGGCCCCCAGGTCAAGCGCGGCGTCCCTCGACCGTCCGGCGGACGCAAGCGAGGCGGCCAGGAGGGCCACACCAGGCACGAGCGGGTGATCCTGCCCCCCGACGAGGTCGTCGACCACAAGCCGAGTCGGTGCGGGCGCTGCGACGCGCCCCTGGCCGGCGACGACCCCGAGCCCGTCATCGACCAGGTGATCGAACTGCCCCCGGTGATGCGGCATGTGATCCACCATCGTCGCCACACGCTCGCCTGTCCCCATTGCCGGGCCCTCACGACGGCCGAACCGGTCCCCGAGGCGGCTCGCGGATTCGGCCCCAGGCTGCAGGCGGCCACGGCTTACTTCAGCGGCGTCGGCCGGCTGGGCAAGCGGCCGATCCGTCAACTCTTCGCCGACCTCCACGGCATCCCGATCTCGACGGGGAGCGTCAGCAATCTCGAAGCCAGGACCGGCCTCGCCCTGCGATCGATCCACGACGAGGCGATGGATCACACCCGGGGGCTCGATGCCAACGTCGACGAGACCGGCTGGAGGCAAGGGCCGAAGAAGGCCTGGCTCTGGGCCGCCGTGACGAACTCGGTGACCGCCTTCCTGATCCGCAGGCATCGCGATCGGCGGGCCTTCGACGACCTCGTCGGGCCGACGCCCGGCGTGCTGACGACCGATCGCTATTCGGTCTATAACCACCTGGACCCGGGCCGGCGCCAGGTCTGCTGGGCCCATCTGCGTCGCGACTTCCAGGCGATGATCGACCGCCGCGATCGCGGCTCGCCGATCGGCGAGGAACTGCTGATGCACGCCGACATCCTCGCCGAGCAGTGGCCGAAGGTGCGCGACGGCACTCGGAGCCGAGCCTGGTTCTCACGAAAGGTCCTGCCCTGGCTGCGTGAGGAAGTCCATCTGCTCCTCGAAGCCGGATCCGGTTGCGGTTGCGCCAAGACCGCGGGCGTCTGTGGCGAACTCCTGTCGATCGAGTCGAGCCTGTGGACGTTCGCGAAGGTACCAGGAGTGGAGCCGACGAACAACGCGGCCGAGCGGGCGGTGCGCCACGCGGTCTGCTGGCGGAAGACGAGCTACGGCACGGACAGCGAGCGGGGGAGCCGGTTCGTCGAGCGGATATTAACGGTCATGGCCAGTTGCCGATCGCAGGGCCGCGACGTGATGGACTTCCTGACGCGGGCCATCACGGCCCATCAAAGCCAAACCGAAATTCCTTCGCTCCTGCCCAATCGGGCGTGAACGGTTACGAATTTTAAGATCGAGTTAGTTTCCTGCATCAACGGCTCGGCCTTGGCCAGAGGCGCGGCCTTGCCGGCGATAGGCTGGGATCCGGCGAGGAGCTGGGCGACGAATCGTTCGTTCAGATACTGACGAATGATATACGAGTAAGAACCTCGCCACCTCTTGATCTTCTCGTAGTTGTCCTTGGTTTGCGTCGCAAGCTGCTCGATGACTCTCAGCCGCTCGGCGGCGGGAACTTCGGTCCAGGTCAGGTTGTCGGGAGGAGGGCCGGCCTCGGCGGTCGGTTTGTTTTGGCCGACGTCCTTGGCCCCCGATTGCGCCCGGACCTGGTCTGTCTTGGCGATCGGCTTCGGCCGAGGGG
>DAIDHB010000441.1 GCA_027452145.1 Planctomycetales bacterium | reverse complement strand
ACCGCTCGCGAGGCCCCAGCGTCGCCAGCTTCGCCTCGACCCAGGCGACCGCGTCGGCCGTCGCGACGTCCCGGGCCGGATTCTCCCGTCCGACCCCGAACTCCATGCTGCCGCCGGTGCCGCCGCCGCGGCCCTGACTGTCGAGCAGCCAGCCAATGTGCCGCTGGACCTGCTGCCGGATCATCCAGCCGGCGAACTTCGTGAACTGGCCCCGCGCCGGGTCGAAGTAGCGGGCTGCGTGACCAGCGCCTCGACGCCGGCGGCAATCAGCTCATCCAGCGGAACCTGCCGCAGCCGCCGCCGCGCCGGGAGCCGCAGCACGCAGGTGATCGCGAACTGCGGAACTCATCCGCCACCTCGCGAACCGCGGCGGGGTCGCCGCCCTGAATCGCGCGGCCCAGCTCCGCCTCCCGCTCGGGCGAGAGCCGGACGCGATGACTCGTCGATTGTTCTAGCACCGGCGCCTCCTCTCAAAGATTCCTAACGTTAGGCAACTCCTCCGCGCCGCCGCCAGCCCGGCTAGGAGTCTGTCCGAGTATTCGCCTCTAGCCGACGTAAGTCCTTGGCAGCGAAGGAACTACTCTAATCAGGCGCAAAATCCATAAGTCCCTTAGTTCAAAGCTGTTATGAATTTTGGCGTCGAATACTCGGACAGGCTCCTAGCCACCGTGGGCAGTCCCTACGCCGACCAGAGCCTCCGCCCGGCCACAACATCGAGGTAACGGGCCAGCGCCCCGGCGTGGCCCCGCCTGCGGCCGACGCCGAGGAGTCCGCGTGGATAACGGAAGAGCCGGGCGACCGCCCGGGCCGCCTGCGTCCGGTTCGGCGTGGCGATCCGCTCGATCCGGATCGCGACGGTCCCGTCGTCGCCCCACTCCGGGGGCCGCATCGCGAACTCCCCGCCGGCCGGGACCGCGAAGAGCTGCCGGACCCCGGCCCGCCACCCCTGGGGCTTGCCGTCGCGGCCGTACGCCACCGACAGAACCAGGCCCTCGATCCCCCAGAGGAATCGCTTCCGCAACCGGTCCATCTCGCACCGCCGGCTCCCCAGGTAGCCCGGCCCGGGCCGTGACTGGTTGCGGATGAGCCGCTCATCAATCAGGCACGCAAGGTCGCCGTCAGGGATGTAGTCCGCGACCTGAGCGACCGACAACCAGCGCGTGGTCAGGACCAGGTCGACGGCGGCCCTTTCCCCTCTCTTCCGTAAGGAAGAGAGGGGAAAAAGATTGGCCTGCACCCGGACCCAGTATTCGACGGCTCGCCGCCCCCAGCACCAGGGACAGAGCGCAGCGAAGCGGCAACGCGGCAGGTGGGGCGTCACATGAAAAGCCCCCGGACGGCAATTGCCGTAACGCAGGGCGAGTGTGGTGTCGAGGTGTCCCGCCTCGACCATGCCGCCGAGGGTCATGCGGTATCGCCGCAGAACGCTCAGAACCCGGGCGCGCTGCGACGCCTCGTCGTAACGTCCTTGCGGATTGGCGATTACGTCGATGACCGCGGTTCGCACCATGCGACCATACTCGCCGCGATGCGGTGTACCGAGACGAAAATGAACTGACCCCGTGGCCGCGTCCCGTCCTGCGAAATCGGCTGTACCCATCTTGCTCAAACCTTCCAATCCTCGTTATTCGCCTGGTTTATTACCCCCAGATGTGCTGGAACAATCTGCAATTGTATCTCCCCCGTCCTCACGTCTGTGCCACACCCTCCCTTACGGTCGGTGGGTGTGTGGCCCAGCCGCGAATCCGTGGGTTCTGGCCAACCCCCCCTACAAGCTCCTGTGTCGTCTCCCATGGTTGCGATCACGCAGCCTCGGTAGACACCTGAGGAGCTTACATTTCGGTATCCGGTGAATCCGGAATCCGAACCGGCGGCCAGGCGGGTGGCGGCTCCTGGGTGACGAGGTCGTCTCCCTCGCGGCCGGCGGGTTCGACCTCGGCGTGGTATCCCAGTCGCGGCTGGCGGAGCTGGCCGCAGATCCGGCGGGCCTCCTTGCGGGTGAGGCGGTCCGCCTGCTTGGCGGGAACGGCTCGCCAGGGGCTGGCGGCGGAATAGTAACCGGCAGCCGACAGGCGAATGACGAACAGCGGTCTGGCGGTCTGGCGCAGCATGGTGATTTTCGTGTGAGTCAGGAACTGGCGGCCAGGCGGAAAAACGATGGCGGCTCCCGCGCTATTCGGGATAGTGGCTCATGGCGTCCCGGACGGCTTCCTGCCAGCTGTCCCCGAAGCCGAGCTTCACGCCGCGCAGGCGGTCGCGCACGGCGTAGGTTGGCGACTCGCAGGGGCGTTCGTCCACCACGATCCCGCGGTAAGGGTCGGCGGCGAGGCACGCGGCCAGCGCGGCGTTCTCGGTGGCGGTCGGGGACGCGGCCGCTTGTGGTTCGGGCGCCCCCGGAGTTGCGGGACGCGCCTCGATTCGTGGGGTTATCGTGGTGGCCACCCTGGCAGCCTTCAAGGCGGCGAGGGCGGCCACCGACAGGCGGCCGGGTGTGCCGCCGAGGCTGGCGGCCAAGGCGGCCATCCAGGCGACCGGGAACGAGAGGCACACGCACACGCGGCATCGACACTTCGGGAGTTCGTCGCCTCCGACGCCGCCGAGCGACGAGGAATCCGCAACATGAAAGCGGCGGATCAACCTATGTGGCCGAGATATATAGTATTGCAATGCCGGAGCAGAAACAAGTCGTGAAGCCGGTTGTCGAATTTAATGGTTGATTGCGAGCAATCAAAGACTCTTCTGGGCTTGGCATGCTTCGTGATGAGATCTACCTGCCGTCTCAGTCTGGATGCCCTGTCTTCTCGACGAGATGCGGGTCGAGAGATGCAGTCCCGTGGCGGCCTGGCCAGAATTCGCCGCAGGGCGCACGACAGCGGCCCCGGACGGGATGGACCGCCTGCGCGGCGCGTCGCCTCTGGCCGTCCGCGGGGGCGTGCGGCCGCCGGGTTGTGGGCGGGCCGAGCGGGCCGGCATTGATTTCTCGCCGACCATCGGGACCGCCGCACGCCTCGATGCTACCAGAGGGATCGGGCTAACCTTAGGCGTCTCGGCATTCGGGCCACGGTGAGGAAGGCCGCCCGCCCGGCCCGAGCCCGGCCCGCCCGCCGCTGCCTGCGCGGCAACAGGATCGGCCCGCCGCCATCGGCCCCGACCGGCGCCCGGGGTCGCTCGATCCGCGCGGCGATCGGGGCCCAGGCCCGACTCAGCCGGCCACCCGTGGGGCCAGCGTCGCAGCCAGGACGCGATCGCCCTTGTTGAGCGAGCGGGTGACGACGGTCTCGACGCGGACGTTCATGCCGGGGATGACGTCCAGCATGCCCTGCTTCATGTGTTCCTCGATCTCGACGACCCGCTCGCCGATCCTGCCATCGAGCGGCGCCTCGACGACCACCTGGTCGTGGACGAAATTCACGATCCGATGCCCGGCCCGCCAGACCCGCCACAGGCCCAGGATCGCCCCGTCGGCCGCCGGCCCCTGGAAGATGCAGTTCCGGCTGCTGCAGAAGGTGGCCCCGGCCCGCAGCCGGCCGGTGATGGTGAAGACCGGCCGCCGGCCCGCCCAGTCGCGGACGGCCTGCGCGAGCCGCGGATCGGCCCGCCTCCCCCCCAGTTGGAGCCGCAACGCCGGGTCCAGCGCGATCGGGAGGTCCTGGGCACGATCCCAGAAGTAATCCCGCTCCTCGATCGTGTAGGGGCGACCCTCGCCGCGGCTCGTCCGCGGTTCCGCTTCCCGGAGGACTTTCAGCAACATTCCACCGAGCCAGGCCTGCGGCGATCGCGTTTCCGGGTCCGTGAGATCCCGGTACCGCCCGGTCGCCTCCTCATACGACCCCGGCGTCAGGCCCAGGGTCGCTGCGATGACCAGGCCGGGCTCGAGGTGCTCGTCCCGCAAGAAGACCGGCAGCTCCGGGCAGAGTCTCTCGTAGGCGGCGATACGCTCGGCGACTTCCTCGGTGGTCAGTTCGATGCGGTAGCTCGACTTCGCGATCTGGCGCAGCCGCTCTGCGCCCATCCCGCCCGGCCGCCCGAACGAGATCGGCTTGACGCCGGCCCGTTCCTCGGCGGTTACCTCCGACTCCTCCTTGCCGAGTACCGATGCCGCGATCAGCCGGTGGACGTCGCGACCGTCATTGATCACCGCCGCCAGGTGTCCGCCGTGGCCGAACTGCTCCCGCAGCGCGTGGGCCAGCACGACCAGCTCGATCTGCGAGTAATCGCTGTCGATCAGGACGTGCCCCTCGCCCGCCACGAAGCAGCCTCGGATCGTCCGGGCGGCCTCCAACTCGGCGGACTCCCTTGGCAGGTTCTGAAGGTTGAACCCGCCCCCGCAGTAGGTCCGCCCGGTCTCCAGCAGGAATCCGAAGCCGGCGCGGAGGCGGTCTCGTCCCATCCCCTTGAGGTAGGTGCTCGCCAGCTTCTCGGCGGCGCGGTAATCGAGATAATCCCGGAAGAACCCGTCGTCGCCGGCCAGTTCGGCCAGGTCCTCCTCGCTGGTCGAGTAGCGGTTGCCGGCGGGGGTGCGCCTCAACTCCACTTCCGGATGTTCGCGTCGGTACTGCGCCAGGACCGACTGCAGCGCCTTGCCGCAGCCCGGCTCGCCCGGCAGGAAGCCGCGCCGCCGCAGCCGCTCCCGGCACGATTCTCGGAGACGTTGGACCTGGGCGAGCTTCTGCGCCCTCCGAACGGCGTCGATCGCGATGCCGTTGGCGCGCAGGGCGTCCATCAGAATGCTGGCCCTGAGCTGGACGTGATGGGTCAGCGGGCCGAAGCGGCCGATGACCTCCCTCAACCAGGCGTCGTCGACGAAGCCCCAGGTCCCCCGCGAGCCGGACAGCACCCGCCTGATCCGCTGGTTTACTTCGACGAAGAGCAGCCAGGTCGCCAGCGTGTCCCGACCGGCGTAGGTCAGGTAGTCGGCGGGGATCTCCCGTGGCAATCGCCCCAGGAATTGCCCGAACCCGGTCCGCACCGCCTCGCCCCGCTCGTCGCGGAGGATCTTGGGGAGGTCGAGCCCCAGCAGGTCGCGTACGCAGTCCGTCAGCGACGAGTCGCCGCGCGCCGTATGCCCCTCGGTCGCCAGCGTCAGCAGCCGCCTGAGCACGAGGGTGTCCCAGACCTGGCCGCGCTCGACGAGCGCATAGAGATCCAGGCGATCGCCCACGACGAGCTGGAGCACCTTCAGGTCGAAGGCGGCATTGTGGGCGACCAGCGCGACATCCCGGTGGGCCTCGAGGAAGGGGGCGACGTCGTCGCGGGCGATGAAGAACCCCCGCCGGTCGTCGCACGCCGTCGCGAGGACCAGCGGCGGGACGATTTGCGGATTCTCGTCGTCGATCGCCAGGGTCTCGGTGTCCAGCGCGTACAGGGCGTCGAAGACGCGGCCCCGCGACGGCGTCCACACCTCGAAGTTGCGATCATGCGGTCCCAGGCGGATCTCGAGGCGCATCAATACCTCCGTTTCCGGAATAGGCCCGGGTGTGCCGGACCGATGGTGGTGAACCTGGTGAACCTCGGTGAACCTGCTCGGGACGAGGTTCACCGCCTTTAAGTTGTTCTCTTGCATAGCGTTCGGTCGAATTGGTGAACCTGGTGAACCTCCGGGCCCGCCCGGCGGCCCTGGAAGGGGTGTAACAACGACAACACGGCGACGGAGGAGAATTCCTATGCGCCGGGGCCCCGAAAGAGGTTCACCAGGTTCACCACTCGCTCTTAAGTGCTTGTCCCACAAGGTGTTGATCGTGGTGAACCTGGTCGCGGACGAGGTTCACCAGAGGTTCACCGGTTCACCACCCGTCAGGCTTCGTCGAACCAGGTCAGCCCCGGCGTCCGCTGCTCTCGATCGATCAGGCCGTCAACGGCGGTCGGATCGAAACCGCCGGCGAGGGCGGATACGTCGGACGCCTTGCGGACGACGGAGGACTCCGACCGCACTCCCTCCGGTGGCTCGCCGTCCTCGGGCGGCGCGGCCATCTCGAAGTAATAGAGCTTCTGGCGGGAGCGCCCGTCCCGGCAGCGGAGGGTGGCGACGAGCGGGCCGGAGCGCGCCTCGATGTGGACCGAGCGATCCACCCGCGCCGCCAGGAACTGGCCGACCTTGGTCGCCTTGCCGCGGTCGGTCCCGACGAGCATCTGATCCCGCAGGACCTGGGTAGCCGTGAAGGCGGGGACCCAGTCCTTGGGGACCTTGCCAGCCTGATTTGGGTTGTCGGCCACGCGGACGCAGAGGCCGTCGCCGCCGTCGACGAGGTGCTCGGCCAGGGCGGCGAGGTCCTGCAGCCCGTCGTCCATGTCGGCCTCGGCCTCCTCGCTGTTGGCCAGGAACCAGCGCCCCAGGCCGCAGGCGTCGAGGATGCCGCCGATGGTGGCCGCCCAGCGGCCGCAGCGGTGGACGTGCCGGCCGTCCGATTTACCCTGTTGCAGCCATCTCACGACCATCCCGGCCAGCTCGCCGAGGATCGCGAGACGATGTTGCCGGGCGTATTCCAGAGGCTGCGTGTGGAACCGACGCGCCTTCGGGTCGCCCGCGTGCTGGAGCCGGATCGGCACCGCCCGCCGCACGACGTCGGGCGTGCCCGATGCCCCGTTGCTCGTGATCGCCCACAGGAAAGTATTCGGGCCGCGGACGACGGTCGACTGCCCGAGGACGCGGAAGGAGAGCTCGGGCGACAGGACGTTCTGCTCGAGGACGGCCGACTCGATCCGCGTGCGTACGTTGTCGAGCAGAAGGACAGTCCGCCTGGAGTCCCGGACCTCCGCGCACAGCCGCTTCTCCAGCTCGTCGTCGCGGCCGAGCGCGATCCGCGTCGGCTCTGTGCCGTCGAGTACCTGGCCGCTCGCCTGGACGAGGAGCGTCTTTCCCACGCCGGGCTGGTTGCCGTCGACCAGCACGACGGGGTGGGGATCGTCCACGAAGTGGTTGATCAGCACGCCCGTCAGGAGCAGCCCCACGGCATTGACCAGGTCGGCGTCCGACCGCCAGCAGAACTCGCCGAGCAACCCGCGGAGGTGGGGCGGGAGCCGGTCGAGGGGACCGTCGCCATCATCCGCCGGTTCGTGGATGATCGGCTCGACTGCGGGCCCGTGGACCAGGATGCCGGAATCCGGGTGCCACCCGGCGCACCGGTAGGCGAACCCAGCGTCGAACGCCGGCCGCCGGCTGTAATAGCGGACGCTCGGCATCGCCGCCCACAGCGCGTCGCTGGCAAGCAGCGCCGAGACCAGCTTCGCCGGCAACAGCGACTGCGAACACGGCCCGTCGCCGTCGCCGACCTCGATGCCGATCAGGTTCGCGAGCAGCGGGCCAGCGGCCGGTTCGGCGTGGCGGCCCACGGCGAGGGTGATGAGCGACCGCGCCTGGCCTTCGGCCACCTCAAGGCAAATCGTATCGCCGAGCCGGAACACGCTGCCGGTGTCGAGCAGGACCTGGCCGGCCTCAGCGAGGAAATTGTCGAGGGTCTGGCCGCCGACGAACCGGCCGTCGGACGTCACCCCACGGATCATCGATCGTGCGGAGGTGAGGAGGCCCGAGCTGAGCCCACACACCCGGAGCGCGTTCCGGAGCTTGCCCGCGAGCAGCTTGCCCGGGGAGAGATTCGCTGGCATGATGGATAAGTTAGCCCTTGATTCTGGGCGCCTGGCCGCGGGGTCTGAACAACTCGGCGCGGCCAGGCGCTTTTCTTTTCGAACGGAGGCCCACGTCACCCGCGACGCGGCGATCGTTGGGCCGCCTTGGGGCCCTGCTTGCTCGGTTTGCGAGAACGGCCCACCTCGGCCGTGCCCGCGGCTTCCGCAGGCGGCTCCGGCGACAGGATCGCGTCGTAGAGGGCCGCGAGGCCCAGCTTGCCACACGAGTAGCACGTGCCCGCGTGATCCAGCACCGCAAAGGTGGATCGGGGGCCCAGGCAGAACGGGCACGGCGTCACACGTTGGCTGCCGAGCAGGATTCCAGCGACGGTACGGAAGGGCGCGGCCCGCACGCTCTCGGCGAACTCGACGACCCGCTGCGGATCAATCGGAGTACCCGGCCTGAGGATCTCGACGCGCGCCCCGTTCTTCGCGTTGACCGAGCCGACCGCCCGGGTCAACGCGGTGATGCCGGGGGCCTGCGGGTCCGACGGCACCGTCGCCTGCGTCAGCTTGATCAACGAATCCCAGCGCCGCTGGTCGGCGGCGTCTTTCAGCTCGACGGCCGGCTCGAACCAGACGAGCACGTGCAGCCCCGTGCCGGTGGCGCGGACCTCCGCGTCGCGAGCCAGGGGGTGGCGGTCGAGCACGGCCTGGATCCCACGAAGGAACTCCCTGGGATCCTCCGCCGGCGGGAATACGCCGTTGTCCGGCAGGAGCTTGCCGGGATCGAGGTCGATCATCAGGCCTCGCAGGCGCGTGATCCGTTCCATCGGAACCTGGATGCGGCTCGCGGGGCCGGTCGCGCCATCGTTGAACAGCGCCTCCCTGAGATCGACGGGCGGATCGGGGCGGCCCTCCTCCGGCTCCGGCGGCTTCTCCCGTTCTCGATCGAGGCTCGGGCCGTCGCACGATGCCTCGACTCGGCGACCGCGCCGGGCCGCCCGGTCCGTCACGCCCGCTCGATCCCGGCTCGCTGGGCGTCGTCCGACGGTCGATCGGTCTTGAGTCTTCGTGTCCATGGTGTGTACCTCAGGCCTCTGACAACCTGGTGACGAAGCGTTCGACGGCCTCGAGCGACGAATAGCGCCGGCCGCCGATCACGACCGTCTCGAGGCGGATACCCCGGCAGCCGCGACGCGCCCATCGGGCGATCGTCTCGGGATGGGGCGCCCGCCCCTCGGGCCAGGTCCGGCCGTGCTCGGCCAGCCTGGCAATCGGTATCAGGGGCTCGCGGGTGCGATCGATCACATGTCGGTCCTCCAGTAGGGGTGATCCAGGCCTGCCGAGATCGTAGGCGTTCGCTTTTGTCCGACGCAACCCGAGGAATCCGCTGTCGAGTGTCGGGAACCGTCGGGCCCTCGCAGGCCGGGCGGGTGGCCGTCCTGGGCACGATCACCGGGGTGTCCCGGGTGACCTCTCGGGCGATCCCGATCGGCCAATCGCCGCGACTGCACCCGTCGATCGTGCGGCGACCGCCCCAGGCGCTCCTTCATGAGGCGGATGGAGCTCGGGCGGGGGGACCGGCCGACGTCCGTGCCATTCGGGTCCGCGATTACGCTGCTCGCTGCGTTCGTCGATGAGCGGTCGCCCGCCCTGAAAGTCGTCGAGTACCCGGGCCCCTCCCTCCTGGCGGTCGGGCCCGGGCCCAACTCGGTTCTCGCCTGGTGCGAGAAACATGGGCGGACGCCCGCCGGCAAGGGAAAACAATCCGCTCGGGCCCGACCGCGGCCCGGCTCATCGGACGATGCCGCGTGAACTCGGGACCAGTTCGCCGGCACGATGGCGCCCGCCGCTGCCCACGACCTGGAGGTGGGGCCAATCTTCCTCGAGTTAGGAAGATTGACCGCTCGATCGACCGGCTGACGCCCGATACAGCGGGGACGGCCGCCGGCCCCGGGTTGGGGAGTCGATTCGTCCGAATCGCGCCGGCCTCTGGTCGTCGCCTGTGTTCCTGCGGCCGAGCGGGCGGAGACGGTAGGCGGCGGTCTCGAGATCGCGATCTGCACCTGGCGGCGCGGCTCGCAACGGGGCAGGACCCGAACGACTTCCGACGACACGGGACACGCCGCCGGGGCACTGAAGGACGCGAGCTTCACCCATTGGCGACGAACCGCTGATTCGTTGCCTCCTTCGCAGGCGGGACATCGTCTTCGTTCTCGGGTCTTGCAGTCGGCCGCCCTCGTCCTCTCAGTCACGCCGGCGAGAACGCCCGGGCCGGCACAGTGCCCGCCGCGACCTCATCCGGGAGTCGCCGCACGCCACGGTCGCCGGCCCGGGGGCGTCCGCACGGCGACGATCGCGTCGTCCCGGGACGCCGGCCAAGCAGGCGGTTGGGTCGCCCGCACCCCGGCCGGATCTCCTCGCGCAGCCCGTCCCAGCGACTCGTCCGCGGCGACTGGGCCGAGCGCCCCGGCCGGCCGCAGGGGGTCGTCCTCGTCGCCCCGGACGCCCTCCGGCGCGGCGTGTCTGGCTTCCCACGATGTCGAGAGGTGGGACGGGGGAATGACCCGAGGCACGCTGAGGAATCCACGTCGCCGCGCCGAGGCTCTCCGTGCGCAGGGAGGGCCGGATCGGTCCGGAATCGCCCGGGCCCTCGATCGAGGAGCCGCGCATCATTCCGCCGTGGCGGGGCTGTCGAACGGTCCGCAGCCGCCGTGGCAGGCGGCCACTGCCCCGAGACCGGGACCCGAAGACTTCGTTCGGGGTCCGCCTCCGCCGCGATGGCGTCGGACGCCTTCTCGACGCGGCCACGGCGATGCGGTCTGGCGCCAACATTGTCGATGCGACGGAAGGCCAGACGGCAGTCCTCCGCGTGTGCGGGGAGGGCCGCCGCCCTGGTCGCCGCCGAAGCAGGCTGTCCGCCTCCCTGGGCGGCGACGATGGCGGCGGCCCATCTGGAAGTCCGGCGGACGACCTGGCGAGCCGGTTGGCCGCCACCGAGGCCACCGCGAGGCTGCCAGTCCAGCTCCGGGGGCCGGCGGCGAGGGTGGCCGCCCGGGACGAGTCGGCCGGCGCCCTCGCCATCCTGGATCATCGCCGCGCGGCACCCGGCGGCAGGCCGTCACGGGCGTGGCCACCTGCCGCCGAGGTCGGAGTTCACCGGGCGACCGCCCGGCTTTCGTCACGTCGTGCCCGGCGAGCCGGGCTGGCCCGTCGGTCACGGCGCATCAGACCGACAGGCGAGGCCGTCCGGTTGATGCGCCGTTGGCCAGATGGTCGAAGTCCGCGTAGTTCCGACGAATGGGTTCGTCAGATCATCGCCGGCCAGAGGTCGCGGAAGCGGTAGACCACCGGGCCCTGCGGCGCGTTCTGGACGACGGCATGGATGCGGCCGGCGGACGCGAGCGCGACGTCCTGTGTCAGTCCGTTCGGCAAGCTCGGGTCGAGCGGAGCGCGCCCCGGGCCCGGCGCCAGCATCGCCTCGCAGGCCACCAGGATCGCCCTTTGGAGGGCCTCCTCCAGGCCCGCCTCGAGGTCGGCCGGCGTCGCCGGCTCATAATGCGACCCAGGGAAATCCTGCGCGGGCAGAATCCATTTCGAGTGGTGCTCAGGCTCGTCGATCAGCGCGGCGACGGATCCGATCCATGGGGGGAGTCTGCTACTTCCCTCCAGGAAGGCACGGGCCGCCGCCTCCCTGGTCTCGGGGGTCGAGACCCAAACGCTGCGGCGCGGCGCGTCGTCGCACCGGATCGCTCCGTCGAACGTCGTGGGGCCGTCGTCCAGACGGGTGAAGAACGGGTCGTCCGGCGAGGTCCGGACCACGGCCAGGATCCGACCGCGGTGCGCGAGCGCGTGATCGTAGGGGCAGCGCGGCTCCTCGCCGGTCATGGCTTCGCCGATCGAGGCGATCATCCGCTGCACCGTGC
>DAIDHB010000440.1 GCA_027452145.1 Planctomycetales bacterium | reverse complement strand
GGAGCAAAGCGTCGAATTGGTCGATGGTGTCGTTCATGGGGAACGTCCGTGATGGAATCGCAACGATCCTGGGTATCCCGCGCCGCCTCAGCCCAGATTAACCCGTCGTGAGGGTAGGTTACCAGACGCCGGTCGCCTTACAGTTGGGTCGGGTCCATGGGCAATGGCCTAAACGCTCACCAGGCCGCCATCGCCGAGATCGACGCGTCCAATCCCGGACTGAACCCCAGCCTCGAGCTTGCGACGGGCTTCGCAAACGACGTCCAGGTCACTCCGGGGAATTCATTCGACCAATTGGCGGGCAAGAACCTGGTCCTGACGGTGATCCACCAGGGACCGGCAGACGGGTCGATCAGCGACACCACCCAGATCTTCGTCAACGGCGATGCCCCCGGGCAGGGCATCCTCGCGGGATTTTCCACCGGGACGACGGGAGATGCGGCGACTGCCATCCTGAACCTGGCGAACGAGCCCTTCTTCCTCGGCGGATCGCCCTTCGGGACCGGGGCCGGGTTCGATGGCCTGCTGTCCGAAGCCCTGGTTTACAACAACGCCCTGAGCACCGCGGATCGTACGTCGGTCGAGAGTCACTTGATGGCGAAGTTCGGCATCCAGTCTGTGCCCGAGCCATCGGCGCTTCTCATGGGCTGCATCGGCCTGATCGCAGTCGGCGGGGCAGCCATGCGCCGCCGACGGTCCTCGGCATCGCCGGCCCACGATCATCCTGGGGCGGGCCGCTGATCCCCGACCCGCCGCTGCACGTTACCTCCGAGTTCGCCGGCCGGCGGTCGTCCCCTTGACCTGGCCTAACCGGATCGAGATCCCGTGTCTCCTCTCGATTCCATCCCCGAACTTCTGCTGGACCAGGCCCGCGCCGGCGACGCCGCCGGGCCGGGCCGGGCCGGCTCCGGGAGCCCGGTCGGTCCTGCCCGCCCCGCACCCGCCTCGAATTGGCCGGGTTGGGCCGGACGGTTCGCTTTTTCCCGATTCCTTCCACCTCGAGGTGTAGCAGGCACTTCGGAGTAAGGTCTGGCCTCGATGCCCATGGAGGGGAATCCGAGGAACGAAACGACCCCATTCGATCCGAAGACGTGGCGGTCGATCACGCACCGGACAGCTTGTTCCGCCGGGCTTGAGGCAATGCAGTGCCTTCGACGAAGTGGTCCGTTGTGCCGGCTTCGAGTCGGGGAGGCTGAAAGCATGGGTGGTCGTCCCAAATGGCGATACGTTTGGAAGAACGGTGGTAACTATCTGGCAATGCTATGGCTGCTCGTCAGTTGGATGGCAGCGGTTCTGGGCAACTGGGTGATCGGGCATTGGTATCTCAAGCCATATCAGCATCAGGGCGGAGTCGTGATTGCCGCCGGGCTCGCGGCTTTCCTTGCGGACATGGTCTGCAGGATCCGGGACCCCTATGCGGCAGGCATCTCGAAGTTCTTCGATCCTGATGCGGGTGGAACCATCGTGTACTTCCTGCCCGTCTGGCTGATCGCGTTTGCGTTCATGGCCTTCGGCATCGCGTTCGGTCTGGGGGCGAAGGTCTAACGAGGCTCGGGCGATTGCCCGCCTCGTGCGGCGATCTCGCGCGGGGCCTGGGTCGAGGAGAGCGTAAGACGGGTCTCATTCCCGAGCCCGCTGCTGCTCTCCGTTCGGTCCAGGAGACCGAGGCGCATCCACGAGCCCGCTGCTGCTTCCCGGTCAGTCCGGGAGGCCGAGGCTCCTTCCGAGGCGCGGTCAGAGGCGCGGACGGCGTTTCGCCCTCGCAGGAACCAGACCGCAACAGCGGGGCCCTGGGGCCATCCAGGAACAGCTTCCAACCTCCGGGTGTTGATTCTGGATGGCACCGAGGAGAACTACGAAATACGCGGAATCCCCGGGGAAGAATTCACGGTCTCGGTTCAGAACAGCGGCGGGATGGGACTCTACCGGTGGAGGCCCGTCGCGCGGGGACGGCCAGCCGGGGCTTCGGGCCGGCCTGCCCGTCCCGCCTCGGCCGCGATCCGGTTGGAACGGCCCAGTTCTTCCCTTTCGGTAGTTTTTGCGATCGGCGCTGTAACACCTGGGCCGCAATGTGGTCTCTACCCGGGAGGAAGTCCTCGGCGAGGCATGCGGAGTCCGAATTCCCGCCCCGGGACGATGCCACCTGGATCGCGGCAGGGCGCAGTCGCGGGCGTCCCGGATCTCGCTCGGGTCGGTCGCATCGAATGACGGGTGCCAGGGCCTCACACCTTTCCGGGATCGAGGTGAGCCATGCGGTTGGGGGCAGGCGGACAGAGGCGGCGGGCCGAGACGGCGGCATGGTGGCCCAGGGTCACCGTTGGGCGACGCGCGAGGGCGCGTCGAGGGCATCTATTCCGGCCGGCCGCGCTCCCGCTCGAGGACCGCCGGTTGCTGTCGACGTTCGACGTCACGAGCACGGCCGACGACGGCAGCACCGGCACCTTGCGCTGGGCCGTCGCCCAGGCCAACACGGCGACCTCGGCCAGCACCATCGATTTCAAGCTGGGCACCACGCCCGCGACGATCACGCTCACCCAGGGCCAACTGGAGCTAAGCAACACCGCGGCGGCGATCACCATCGACGGCCCAGGGGCGAGCCTCCTGAGCGTCAGCGGCAACAATGCCAGCCGGGTGTTCCAGGTGGATCCGAGCGTGACCGCCTCGATTTCCGACCTGACCGTCACCGGGGGATCGTCGGCATTCGCAGGTGGGCTGTATAACGCGGGCTCGGCCACCCTCGGGGGTTGCACGATCGCCGGGAACTCAGCGGAGAGCGGGGGTGGCCTTGGGAACGTCGGCACGATCAGCCTGACCGGCTGCACGATCAGTGGCAACTCGGGCGCCAGCGCAACCAGCGCTCATCATGGCGTCGAAAGTGGCGGCCTGTACACGGGCGGCACGGCCACACTCACCGATTGCACGATTACCGGCAACTCCGCTGGCGACGTGGGTGGGATGGCTGTTGGCGCGGGCACGGTTCGCCTGAGCGACTGTACGATCAGCGACAACTCCGGCGGCGGCCTCCTGAGCGCCGTCGGCCGCGCCGGCGGCAGCGCCACTCTGACCGATTGCACGATCAGCGACAACCCTGGCGTCGGTCTGGGCACCGGCCATGCATACTTCAGCTACGTCCCCACCATCTCCGCCACCGATTGTACGATCAGCGGCAATTCCGCCGGAGGTGTGTCCAACGGCTACAGGGCCTCGGTCACGCTCACGGCTTGCACGATCAGCGGCAACTCGGCGACGAAAGGCGGCGGGGTCTTCAACTTCGGCCCAATCCATCTCACGGCTTGCACGATCAGCGGCAATTCGGCGACGACGGGCGGCGGCCTGTACGACGTACTCTCGGCGGGCTACAGCAGCCCGGCAACGCTCATCGACACCATCGTCGCCGGGAACGCCGGCGGCGGAGGGGTCGCCAGTGATGTGGTCGGCCCGGGAGCCGGCGCGGTCACCGGCACGAACAACCTCATCGGTACGGGCGGTTCGGGCGGGATTACCGGCGGCTCCGACGGCAACATCGTCCTGACCAGCCTGGCCGGCCTGGGCCTGGCCCCGCTGGGCAACTACGGGGGCCCGACCCAGACCATGGGACTCCAGCCCGGAAGCCCCGCGATCGGCGCCGGCATCTCGGTGAGCGGCGTGACCACCGACCAGCGCGGCGATCCGCTCGAGACGCCACCCGACATCGGCGCCTTCCAGGGCACGGTCGCCGCGGCCAGTCTCTCGTTCTCTGGACTCGCCAGCCCCGCCATCACCTACGGCACGGCGAGCGTCACTCTCTCCGGCACCCTGGCCGGCGACGGCCAGTTCCCGCAGGGCAAAAGCGTCTCCGTCACCCTCAATGGTGTGTCCCAGCAGGCCACGGTCGGCGCCGGCGGGGCCTTCACCTCCGCCTTCCACACGAGCACCCTCGGCGTGTCAGGCTCGCCCTACACGGTCAGCTATTCCTACGCGGGAGACGCGACCTACGGGCCCGTCAGCAGTACGAGCAGGTTGACCGTAACCCCGGCGGCTCCGAAGGTGGCCGTCACCGACGCGGGAGGTGCATTCACCGGCGAGGCGTTCCCGGGCGTCGCCACGATCACTGGCGTCGGCGGGACGGCGTCATCCGGCCTCGAGGGTGTGACGCCGATGCTGTCCTACTACCCGGGGACCTCGGCCGCCGGCACGCCCCTTCCCGGGCCGCCGAGTCAGCCCGGCACCTATACCGTCGTCGCCGCCTTCCCGGGCAGCGCTGACTACGGGCCCGCGCGAACCGCGGCCACCTTCGCGATCCAGCCCGCCGCACCGTCGGTGGCGGTCAGCGTCTCCTCCACCTCGATCACCTTCGGGCAACCGCTCACCGTCGTGGCCACCGTGTCCGGCCCCGGGCCCGGCATCGCGTACGGCGGCACCGTCACGTTCTACTCGTACTTCAATTACTACGATCACCTTAACGGCGGTGCCCCCCTCGACACCGTTGCTGTCGGCGCATCCGGCAAGGCCGTCTTGACGACATCGACGTGGGACGGACTGGGGGCCTATCCGATCGTCGCCCATTACAACGGTGACGCGGACCTCACCCCGGCCACGGCGACCTCCGCCGAGATCACGTTCTCGCCGGCCGTGGCCCGGGCCACCGTGCTGCCTCCCCGGCCCGTCTTCCGGGGCAAGAGGCAACTGGTCTCCGTGACGCTTTCGATCGACCTCCGGTCGACCGTCCCAGGCGCCGGACTTCCCTCGGGTGTCGTGGATTTCGACCTCGCCCCCCGAAAAAAGCACGGCAAGCCCATCCCGGTCCGTCCGAAGATACTGGGTCAGGCGGTGCTCCAGGACGGGACGGCGACGGTGTCGCTCCCGGCACGGCAGGTCCTGAACAAGACCCTTTCCGTCTTCTACGGCGGGATGGGCTTCCAGGATGTCTCGGTCACCCTGCCTCGCCTGACCCTCCGGATGCTGAGGGGCCTGGCGAGGTCGATCGGTGGAGCCTCTTTTCCGTGATCCCGACCCTGGCGAGCCTCGCACCGCCGGGTGTTTCCCGCATCCGCCGCGGTCCGGCCGGATCGGGCCGTCTCGCTCGGAGATTTCTCCGGCCCGAGGTGTAACACTCGCGCCGGGATGTGGTCCTCACTGACGAGGGCGAAGTCTTCCGTCGACCTTCATCCGGTCCGGCGCTCATCCGGCTTACCATCGTCGCGCTTCGTTATTCGTCGATCGAACATCCCGATGGAGGGTATCATGCCGATCTCACTTCTGACGGGCCGTCGCGCCCGCTCTGCCTCCAGGACTCGCGCTCGCCGCCGGCCGTACGTCGAGAACCTCGAGAGTCGCACGCTGCTGACCGCGGGCGCACTGGATACCTCGTTCGGCGGCACCGGGCAGGTGGAGACGGCCCCGAGCCCGATCTTCGACGCG
This sequence comes from Planctomycetales bacterium, assembly GCA_027452145.1. Taxonomy (GTDB): domain Bacteria; phylum Planctomycetota; class Planctomycetia; order Isosphaerales; family Isosphaeraceae; genus JAKAUH01. Next base: position 22,524 of record DAIDHB010000440.1, on the reverse strand, counting down.
AGGAGCGTCGTCGTCCAGCCGGACCTCAAGACGGTCGTCGGCGGGTTCCAGTTCAATAGCAAACTCAACAACCTGTCGGTCTACAGCACGGCACTCGTCCGCTACAACGCCGACGGCAGCCTCGACACGTCGTTCGGCCACGGCGGATTCGCCTCGATCCCGACCACTACGATGAACCTCTTTGGGGGCCAGGTCGCCCTCCAGCAGGACGGCAAGCTCGTGGTGGCGACCACCACCTCGACATACGTCACCACGCCGGGCACCAGGAAGAGCCCGCCGACCACGACGATCACGGGGACGCACCTCGAGGTCTTCCGTCTCAACCCGGACGGCAGCCTCGACACGACCTTCGGCAACGGCGGCGAGGCCGTCATCACGGTCCCCTCCGGCAACGACGAGGCCACGAGTATCGCCGTGCTCGCCAGTGGCCAGATCGTCGTGGCAGGCGCGGCGAATCCGCTCCTCGGGGGCCCCGAGTTTACCGTCGTCCGCCTGACCAGCTCCGGCGCGCTCGACCCGACCTTCGGCCCCAATGGTCAGGGGTACAACGACCTCGGCGTGATCCCGCCCAATTCACCCCTGTCGTCCTCGTTCGTGTATGCGATGGCGGTGGACTCGTCGGGGGACGTCCTGCTAGGCGGCCAGTGGTACGTCCCCAGCACGCGCACCCGGACGGCCCGGGTCGTACGCTACACGCCGGGCGGGCTGCTCGACCCGACGTTCGCCAACCAGGGGATCCTGGACATGTCCGGTCCTCTCGCGACGATCAGCGGCGTTGACGGAATCGCCTTCCAGCCGGGCGGCCGAATCCTGCTGAGTGGCTACATCTCTGGCGCAGGAGGCGGCGTGCTGGCGCTCCACAGCGATGGCTCGATCGACACCACGTTCGGCACGAACGGGACGTTCTCCGACCCGAGTCTCGGCGTCGGCGCCCACAACATTCCCATCACCGCGCAACCCGACGGCAAGATCCTGCTCACGGCATCCGACCCCCATTCCAATGTCATGCCGATCCTCCGGCTCACGTCGGACGGGGCGCCCGACCCGACGTTCGGTGTCGGGGGAAATGTCCTGGTGACACCGGCCGGCGGCATCACGGCTGGGTCACCCGAGGGGCTGGTCCTCGGGCCTGACGGGAAGATTACGACCGCCTGGTTGAATAGCCCGGGGACGAGTACGCCCGTGATCGGGACGGTGCGCCTCCTGAACGACATCTCGTCGAACACCACGATGACCGTCGCGGTCGCGACGGCCCCGACGGCGGTCATGGCCCTGACCCCCGACCTGATCGCCTCTGCCCTCGACAGCCCCGATCTCCGGCACGCCCTGCACCCGCTGTCGAAGCGGTGGGGGGCGAAGTAACCTGAAAGACTCCCTTGAGTGAAATGGAGAAGCACGGGGCCGTCGTGATCCCCGTGCCCCCGGGTGTTGGGAGTCGGTTCCCGTGCTTACGCCCGATTGGATTCCCGAGCTGCTCCTCGACCAGGCCCGCGCCGGCGACGCCGCCGCGCTGGGCCAGTTGCTCGACCTGTATCGCAACTACCTGCGGCTGGTCGCTCGCGCGCTGATCGGCCAGGCGCTCCAGGTCCGGCTCGATGCGTCCGACCTGGTGCAGGAGACATTCCTCAAGGCGTCGCGCGAGTTCGGCCAGTTCCTCGGGAAGTCCGAGCCCGAGCTGACCGCCTGGCTGCGGAGGATCCTGGTCAACACGCTGGCCAACCAGGCGAAGCACCACCGGCGCCAGTCGCGGGACCACCGCCGGCAGGAGTCGCTCGAGGCGATGCTCGACCGATCGAGCGAGGCCGTGCAGCATGCGCTGGCGGTGCCGTCGGACTCGCCCAGCGGCCACGCAGTCCGCCGCGAACAGGCGGTTCTTCTGGCCGACGCGCTGGAAAAGTTGCCCGCGCCCTATCGTGAGGTGTTCATCCTGCGTAATCTTGAGCACATCCCTTTCGACGAGGTCGCCGCGCGGATGGGGCGATCGCCCGGCGCGGCGCGCGTGCTCTGGAAGCGCGCCATGGACCGGTTGGGCCAGTTGTTGCGAGACACGTCATGAGCGGCGATGAACTCTCCCTCGGCAACGGCGTGGATTCCTGCACCTCTGATGACGCCGAGGTGGCGCGCGTCCTGGACGAGTACCTCGCCGGCCTGGAGGCGGGCAGGTCCGCCGATCCTGGCCGGCTGCTGGCCGAGCACCCGGCGATCGCCTCGCAATTGCGGGCCTGCCTGGAGGTCATGCACCTGGCCGGTCGGATGGTCGATGGTCTCGGGCCGGAGGCGGCCGACGGGTCGGACTCGGGCCCGGGTTCCGGCGCCTCGGTCATGCCGCTGGCCCCGAGCCTGCAATCGACCTGGAACCTGGGCAACGGCACCCCGCCGCGGGTGCGGCTGCACGACCTGGACGACGACGACCCGCTGGTGAGCCCGCGCTCCCCGGCGATGCCGGCGACGCCCGAGGGGACGTGGGGCCGCTACCAGCTCCAGGGCGAGATCGCCCGCGGCGGCATGGGGGCGGTGATCAAGGGGCGCGACGTTGACCTCGGCCGCGACCTGGCGATCAAGGTGCTGCTCGACGCGCATCGGCGCAGCCCCGAGACCGTGCGCCGGTTCATCGAGGAGGCGCAGATCGGCGGCCAGTTGCAGCACCCGGGGATCGTGCCGGTCTACGAGCTGGGCACATGCGCCGACCGCCGGCCGTACTTCGCGATGAAGCTGGTGAAGGGGCGGACGCTCTCCTCGTTGCTCCAGTCGCGCCCCGACCCGCATGAGGACCTGCCCCGCTTCCTGGCGATCTTCGAGCAGGTCGGCCAGACGATGGCGTATGCGCATGCGCGGGGCGTGATCCACCGCGACCTGAAGCCGTCGAACATCATGGTGGGGTCGTTCGGCGAGGTGCAGGTGATGGACTGGGGCCTGGCGAAGGTGCTGGCGCGCGGAGGCGTCGCCGATGAGGCCCGGCGCGCGCCGGAATCCGCGCTCAAGGAAGACACCGTAATCATGACGGTGCGGACCGGCGGGACGGGCAGCGGCAGCGAATCGCAGGCCGGGAGCGTCCTGGGCACACCCGCGTACATGGCGCCCGAGCAGGCCCGCGGCGAGATCGAGCGGCTGGACGAGCGGGTTGATGTGTTCGGCCTTGGTGCGATCCTGTGCGAGATCCTCACCGGCCGGCCGCCGTTCTCGGGCCCGACGCGGGAGGAGATCCGGGCCCGAGCGGCGCGGGGCGACCTGGCGGAGGCGCGGGGCCGGCTGGATGCCTGCGGGGCTGATGCCGAGCTGATTGCGCTGGTCAGGGACTGCCTGGCGGCGGAGCCCGAGGGGCGGCCGCGGGACGCGGGCGAGGTGGCGCGGCGGGTCTCGGCCTACGATGCCGGGGTGCGGGACCGGCTCCGGGCCGCGGAGCTGGCGCGGGCGGAGGCCCTGGTCCGGGCGGCGGAGGAACGGAAGCGGCGGAAAGTCGCGACGGCGCTGGCCGCGTCGATCGTGGGGTTGTTCCTGTTCGGGGGTGGGACCTGGGCCTACCTGGCGCGCCAGCGAATGGAGCGGGCGGGGCGGATCGATCGGATGGCGCATGGAGTCGAGCTGCTGTACGACGAGGCCCGCCGGGCCGGCGACGACGCCAGGCGTTGGGCCGCCGCGCGTGAGGCCGCCCGCTCGCTCGAGGGTCTGCTGCCCGAAGCTCCCGACGCCGGGACCCGCGATCGCCTGGCCGCCGTCGTGCGCGACGTCAACCAGGCCGCCGCCTCCGCGGAGGGCGATCAGAAGCTGCTGGCCGAGCTGGCGGATATCCGCGTCGTCAAAGGGAACAACCAGGACGGGTCATCGAAGGACGCGGCCTACGCTGCCGCCTGGCGAAGCGCGCGGATGGATCTGGAATCGCTGTCGCCGACGCAGGCAGGGGCCATGATCGCGGCGCGGCCTCCGGCGGTGAGGATCGCCCTGACGGCCGCGTTGGACGCTTGGGCCTTCGATCGCAGGGTTCTCCGAGAAGACGAGGCCGGCGCGCGTCGAATCACCGAGATCGCGCGCACGGCCGATCCCGATCCCTGGCGCGATCGTCTGCGGACGGCGCTCCAGATCGGCTCACTCGATGAGCAACGGGCGAGCCTGAAAACCGCGGCTAGTTCGGCACGGATCGATGAATTGCCCGCGGTGACCCTCCATCTGCTGGGGGCGGGCCTGCTTGGGGCCGGCGAGCCGGCGGCGGCCGAGTCCCTGCTCCGCGAGGCCGTGCGCCGGTATCCCGGGGATTTTTGGATCAACTTTGCCCTGGCACGCTCCCTGGAAGCGCTCGGGCGGGACGAAGAGGCGATCCGCTATTTCTTCGCGGCCCGATCGATCCAGCCCCGGGCGGCCCACGCCCTGGCCCACGCCCTGGAACGGAGGGGTGAGACCGACCGGGCGATCGCCGTCTTCGAAGATCTGACTCGACTGGAGCCGATGGAAGGGCAACACTTCGCCTGGCTGGGCACTCTGCTGCACGAGCACGGCCGGGTCCAGGAAGCGCGGCACGTTCTCGGTCTCGCGATCCCCATCCTCCGTGCGGAGATCGAGCGGCAGCCCGACAGGGGTGAAGCTCACATGCTCCTCGGCAACGTCCTGGCCCAGTTGGGAAAGCCGGCGGAGGCGATCGCTGAATACCGCGAGGCCATCCGGATTCGACCCGCCGACAACTTGATCCACTATAACTTCGGCGTTCTCCTGGGGCGTCTGGGAAAGTCGGAGGAGGCGATCGCCGAGTACCGCGAGGCGATCCGTCTCAATTCCAGCCTCGCCTTGCCCCACGGCAACCTCGGGGCCGTCCTGTCCGGACAGGGGAAGTTGGAGGAGGCGATCGCCGAGTATCGTGAGGCCATCCGGCTCAAGCCCGACAACGCCAAGGCCCACTACAACCTCGGCCTCGACCTGGAGCGTCAGGGGGAGGTGGAGCAAGCGATCGCCGAGTTTCGCGAGGCAGTCCGTCACAAGCCCGACTACACCACGGCCCGCACCAACCTCGGGCTCACCCTGCTCGGACAGGGGAAGGTGGATGAGGCAATCGCCGAGTTTCGCGAGCTCATCCGTCACAGGCCCGACCTTGCCCAGGCACACCATAACCTTGGGTTCGCCTTGTACCGTCAGGGGAAGGTAGAGGAGGCGGTCGCCGAGTTCCGCGAGGCGATCCGTCTCCGGCCCGGCTACGCCGGGACCCACAACAACCTCGGGGGCGCCCTGAGCGTCCAGGGGAAGATTGATGAGGCGATCACCGCGTACCGCGAGGCGATCCGTCTCCGTCCCGACATCGCCGCGTCTCACCACAACCTCGGCAACGCCCTGCGCTCCCGGGGCGAATCTGCCGAGGCTGTCGCCGAACTCCGCAAGGCGCTCGACCTGGCCAGGCGGACGAATCCCCAACTGGCGCGGCAAATCGAGCGTGCCCTGACCGCGACCGAGCAACGGGCGTCGCTGGCGCGACGGCTGCCGGACGTTCTCGCCGGCAAGGCGAGCCCCGCGGATGCGAACGAGACTCTCTTCTTCGCACAGCTCTGCTACCAGAAGAAGCTCTACGTCGCCTCGGCCCGATTCTGGGTTGAGGCGTTCCAGGCCCAGCCGAAGTTGATCGATGACATGCAGGCCCAGCACCGCTACAACGCCGCCTGCGCCGCGGCGCTGGCCGGCTGCGGCCAGGGCAAGGACGACCCGCCGCCCGACGAGGCCGCGAGGGCCCGATGGCACAGGCAGGCGATCGACTGGCTCAAATCCGACCTGGCGGCGTGGACGAAGATCCTGGACACTGGGCCGCCCCAGGCACGGCCGGTCATCGCCCAGACCCTCGACCACTGGAAGGCCGACGCCGACCTCGCCGGGCTCCGTGACCCGGCCGCGGTGGGCAAGCTCGCCGAGGCCGAACAGAAGGCCTGCCGCGCCCTGTGGGCCGAGGTGGATGCCCTCCTGAAGAAGGCCCGCGACGCCCGGCCCTGAGCCGAATGACTCGGACGAGCGATCCGGGGCTCCTCCCGGAGAGCCAGTCGGTCGGCAAGGCTTTCAGAGTCTGTCCCGGAAGCCCACGAAGTGGGCGCCAGGACGTAGCCGGGGGGCGTCAGCCCCCCGGACCGCCACGCGACCGCTCATCTCCCCACCATCGTGTCACCCTCCCGGCCGCGACCCCGCGTGGCGGGGTCGCGGCCGGGAGGGTCCGTCGAGAGGATTCGGTGCGTGACGCGGCCGTCCGACCCCGGGGGGCTGACGCCCCCCGGCTACGTCCGATCGCCCCCTGGCGGGGGCTCGGAGTCCTTTCGGGACAGGCTCTCAGCCTGACCGACGCGAGGACGTCCGGCCGTCCATCGTCTCGCCGTCCCATCCCGGCCCCGCGGGCACGCCGGCCGACCGGGTGATGCGGGGCGGTCCAGACCGGTCCGGTCCGACCGCCCGAGCCGACCGGCTGGCGCCGGCCCGCCCGGACCCCGCGACCCGGCCGGGCCGGGCGGGCTCTTGGGCGACGGGTGGGAGGCCAGCCGCGCGGTTGGCGCCGAGGTCTCGAGTGGATGGGGCCGATCAATCCACATCGAACGGCAACAGGATGAAATGGCCCAGGCCGCGCGGCTGGACGGCGCGGAAGTGCCGTTCGTCCACCGACAGGAGACGCCGCAACTTCAGCCGTTCCGCCGTCGCCGCGACAGAGGCGTCGGCGAGGCCGAGCCCCAGGTCGCGATATTGCCCGACGAGCTCCCGGCAACGGGTCAGGTCTTCCCCGAGGAGCGGCGTGAGCGTGAATTCGCCTTGCGCGACGCTCTCCAGGAAATCGAGGGCTGCGTCCACGCCGAGGCGCGTCGTGAGCAGGTAATCGATCTCGGCCATGAGGATGACTGGCAACCAGAACGGGCCCGGCTCGCGCTCGATTGCGGCCCTCGCCCGGGCGTGATGCGCGTCATCGGCGTCGTAGAGCGCGTACACGCCCCCGGTATCGCAGATCAGGGCCATGTCCCTTCCTTCGCGGCATCGCGGAGGATCTCCTTCGCCCGTCCGGAGATGTCGGTCTGCCCGCTGCGATACTTGCCGACGCCCTTTGGCAAGGGACGCCGGGCCATCGTGTAGGCGGTCAAGGCGTCGCGCACGATCTCCGTCGGGCTCCGCTGCTCCTGCTCCGCCAGTCGGTGCAGGGACTCGGCGGCCGCATCATCGAGCTGGATGGTCAGCGTGGTCATCGCGCCGCTCCCGTCTTCGGGCCCCTCCCCCGAGTGCGGGCCGGGAGGCCCACCGGATCATGCCCCGTCTCCCATTCTACTCGATTTCAGGGACGGCGAAATGGTTCAGATCGCCGGTGTTGGTCCGCTCCGACCGGTGGAGCCGGCCCCGCCCGATGCGATCCCGCGGGCCCGCCTCCTCCGGCCGATGCCGGCCCGTTCGGCCCCCGCGACCCGGCCGGGCCGGGCGGGCTCTCCGAGGACGGGCGGGAGACCGGCGGCGCCCGATCCGCGGTCGCCGCGATCCCGTCGGTCCGGGCCGAAGTCTCTGGCCCGCCCGACGGCCCGGTCCGGCCGAGCCAGTCGCGCCGGATCGGCGATCGACGCTCGCCCGTCTGGCACCCACACGGACTTTCTGTTACTCTGACAAGTGTCCTTGAGACGGGAAACGCCTCACCGTGCCGTGGAGTCCGCGTGATGACGAGCGGCGAGCCGGCGCCTCGCGAGCGCCGGGGCCTACCGGCCTGGTTCGGGTCGTTGCTGAGGTCGCGTTATGTCCCGCTGGTCGCGGCGTCGCTGGCCGCTTTGCTCGCGCTGCCGTCGCTGGGCGTCGGGTGGATGATCGATGACTACTGGCATCGGGCGGTGCTGCTCGAGCGGCCGGGGTTCCGCGAGCTGCTCGGCAGTCCGTCGGAGATGTTCCGGTTCTTCCGCGGCGACCCGGAGCGGACCGGCCGGATCATGGACCTCGGGCTGTTCCCGTGGTGGACCGACCCGGGTCTCAAGGGCGAGTTCCTCCAGGCGCTGACGGTCCTGACCCATCGACTCGATTACGCGCTCTGGCCGGATTCGCCCGTGCTGATGCACGCGCAGAACCTGTTCTGGCTCGGCGCGGCCGTGGCCGTCGCGGCGCTTTTCTATCGGCGGATGCTCGGCGCGACGTGGGTCGCGGGCGTCGCGGCCCTGCTGTTCGCGGTGGACGATGCGCGAGGGCCGACCGTCGGGTTTGTGGCCAATCGGAATGTGCTCATTGCGGCGACGTTCGGGGTCTCGGGATTGATCGCGCACGACCAATGGAGGCGCGACGGCTCGCGGCCGTCGGCCTGGCTGGCGCCGCTGTTGCTGCTGGCCGCCCTGTTCAGCAAGGAGGAGGGGATCGGGACCTGCGCGTACCTGGTTGCTTATGGGATGTTCGTCGACCCGTCGGGCTGGCGGCGCGGCCTCCTGCGCCTCTGGCCGTACGCCGTGGCGGTCGTGGGCTGGGCCGTGCTCCGGGCGTCGTGGGGTTACGGCGTGCGGGACCTGGGCATCTACATCGACCCGCTGACCGATGCCGGGCGATTCCTCTCGGCCCTGGTGTGGCGGCTACCGATCCTCCTGCTCGGCCAGTGGACGCCGATCCCGGCGGAGATCTCGGCCGTCCTGCCGCCGCCGTTGCTGACCGTTCTGTCGTGGCTCGCCGCGGGTTTTCTGCTGCTGCTCCTGCTGGCGATGGGTCCCCTGCTCCGCCGCGATCCGGTCGCGCGGTTCTTCGCCGCGGGCATGTTCCTCGCGGCGGTCCCCGTCTGTGCCACGTTGCCGATGGACCGCCTGCTGACGTTCGCCGGGGTCGGCGCGTTCGGCCTGCTGGCTCGCTTCTGGGCGGTAGTCTTCAGCGATGGAGCCGACACGACGACGGGCGCGCGGCGGCGCATCCCGCCTCCGACGAGGGCGCTGGCGTGGTTCCTCGTGGGGGTCCACGCGGTGATCGCCCCGATCATGCTGCCGCTCCGGGCGGCCAGTCCGCTCGGGCCGCGGTGGGTCGAGCGTCGGCTCTACGTCCGGGCGCCGCTGGGTCCGTCGATCGGCGATCGGACGCTCGTCGTCGTGAATGCCCCGAGCGTCGCGCATGCGACCTACGTCATCCTGCTGCGGGACGCGATGAGACAGCCCGTGCCCCGGTACACGCGGGTCCTCGCGCCGGCCATCCCTTCCGTGACCATCCGCCGCCTCGACGAGCGCACGCTCGCGATCCGGCCCAGGGGCGGCTATCTCCGATTCGCCCTCGACCGGGTCTTTCGCAGCGAGCGCCGGCCGCTGGCACTGGGCGATCAGGTGAAGCTGACCGGGATGACCGTCACGATCACCGAGCTGACCGCCGACGGCCGCCCGGCCGAGGCGACATTCGCGTTCGACGTGCCCCTGGAGTCGCCGTCCCTGGAGTGGCTCTGCTTCCGCGGGAACCGCTTCGAGCCGTTCGTCCCGCCCGACGTGGGCCGCGAAGTTGAGATCGACCTCGACTACAGGGCGGTGCTGTCCCCCTTCCGAGGATGAGGCTCGGGCGGGCCCTGGTCGAGTGGCCGGAGGATCGGCCGCGGAGCAACATCTCGGGGTTTCCCCGGCCGGCGAGGCGGGCGCCGCCCCATCCCGCTGTCACGGCCGTTCCGCGGCCGTCGCGATCCGGCCGGAGCGGGCCGAATTCCCTGACCCGCCTCGCGACCCGACCCGACCCGGTCCGGCCGAGTCAGTCATGCCGGGTCGGAGCGGAACCGCGATCGAGGCCGCCCTGCCGCGGTTCTCATGCCAGGATGGGCCGCCGGGCCGGGCGTCGTGAGATCGGTCCGCGCGAAGCAAGCGGTGCTTGCGCTGATTGCAGGATTTGTGGTCCCGGGAGTCTGTGGCAATTGTGGGCGGCCTCGAAACCTCCTGGATTGTCGCCGAGTTCGTTCTCAAAGGGTTGGGAACGGGCCCTCATTCTCGTCTCCCGCTCGGGATCAATCATTCCCTCTTGTGGTCCTGGGAAAAACCTGCTTAACTCCGACCGTTGATTGTCGCACGGATTCGGCGGTTCCCCAGGAAAGGACTTCCCATGATCCGGCCCATCACGATCGCCCTCGCCATGACGGCGCTTCTCGGAGCCGGCGCGACGGGCCAGGCCGACCCCATCACCTACAGCTTCAGCGGGAACTTCGATCAGCCCCTGAATGGGGCGACGCAGTTCAGCGGCTCGTTCACCTTCAACCCGAATCCGGGCAGGAGCGACATCGGCGCCATCGTCGTCAGTCAGTCAACGCCATCGGAAGGAGTAGCCCAACACACCGCCTACGGCTTCTGGCCCGACCCGTCCCCCGGCTCGACCCCCACAACCTCCGAATTTGGGAACGAGATATCGCTCACTGTAAACATGGGCGGTCAAACGTTTCATTATGCGAATACACCTCAAAATGAATTTTCGACCACGTTGATGGCGTGGTTCGATCGGACGTATTTCACTCACGGAAATCTGCCACCGACTGATGACATGGTGATAATGGGTGTGACCAACAAGTTTACACCCGGATGGGGCGATAGCAACAACAGTTTCCAACTGATATTCAGGGGCCCTCCTGACGCCTTCTACTCCAACCTGTCGCCCGGTCAGGTGGCCAATCTCGGAAATCTGGACCTCGCCTCGTCTGTCGTCGGTGTGACCGCAGTGGGTTCCTCGGGTGGGTACTACTTCGGGAAGATCACGTCGATCGAGGAGGTCCCGGCACCCGAGCCCGGCATGCTGCTCGTCTTCGCCTTCCTGTGCGTTGCGGCCCGGACGTTGCGCCCCGCCGTAGGCCGCGAGAAGCACATACGTCCTTGATTCCTCGGCGAGGTTTGCGCCGTTGCGGGATGCCATCTCCGCGGAGGCTTCTCCCTGAAGCCAGGACGTGCCGGCGTCTCCCCAAGTCATCGTCGGTCCTCTGCCGGCGAGCATGGCTTCGGTCCGGGGCGGTTGCTGTCCCGTAGGCGTGTGTCCGACGAGGGCTACCGGCCGAGGACGACGGCGACGGGCCCATGGTGGGAGCATCGGACCGGGCCATGTGGTGTCGGCCAGCGACCTGCGATGGGCCCGACTCATACGGCCGCCAACAAGATTTCAAATCAGGACCCGATACGGCGATGTCGCGCGATTCCACGATCACGGTCCTCCAGGTTGTTCTCAAAGGATCCCCCCTTCCGCGTCGAGTGATGCTGGCCCAGGACACAAATCGAGTGCGAGCCCAGGCCTGAGAGGGTGGCGTGGCGGTCCGCCGGCCTCGGTCGGTCTGGCGCAGTCCTTCCGGGCCGGGGCGAATCCTCTGGCCCGCCCGGCGGCCCTGTCCAGCCGGGCTGAGCGGAGCCGGCCGCCTCAGTTTGGCGCGGAACCTCGTTCGTCGCCGCCCTGCCTCGGTCCTTGACGCCGGGATGACCCGGCCAGGACCGTCGGCGGCCGGTCGGCTCACCTGTCAGGTTTTGCCGGGCACCCGGCCGTCTGATCGCGCGCCCGACATGACCGAGGACAGACACCGAGAATGCCCGGGTCCGGTACCGATTTTGTCGGCGTTCTGTACCATGGAGTGAGTCGCACCCCTCCCACCACGACCGCCTCCCCCCGCCGGGAGCCGGATCGGACGGGAGCCCATCTCCATCGCCCCGGAAGAGGAGTCCGTCCCGATGCTGACTCGTCGAACCCGCTCGCTCGCCGCGATGGTCGTTCTGTTCGCCCTGGCCGGGCTTTCCAGCGCCCCGGCCAACCCGCCCGGGAAGGCCGCGGACCCGCTGTCCCGGCTCGGCAAGGAGCGGTTCCGCGCGGCCGAGAAGCAGTACGACATCGTCTGGTCGTACTACCAGCAGAACCGGATCGAGATCTACCAGGTCTACTTCTGGTCGCGGCTCATGCTCGACGCGCGCCGCGACCTGGGCGAGACCCCGGCCGATCGCGCCGCCGCCCTGAAGGCCCACCTCGATCGGATGAAGAAGCTCGAGGACCTCGTGATCAAGGTCCGCCGCCTCGGCTTCGGCCGCGGTTACGACGTCGGCGCCTCCGAGTACTACCGGCTCGAGGCCGAGTACTGGGTCGCCCGCGACGCGGCCAGGGAGCGGTGAGGGATGCGCCATCCTCAGCGCCAGAAGCAGTCCATGGGATCGTCGGCGATGAAGTCGAGGGCCTGGTCGAGGGCGAGGACGGTGCCAAAGGAGCCGACGGATCGCCAACGGGCGTGGAAAGGGTTCCAGTAGAGGATCTCGAAGAGGCCCTGGCCCGTGGGCCGGAGGCGGGCGACGGGGATGCCCTCATCCTCGCGGACGAGGGTATAGCCGCGGGCGTCCTTGCGGACGGAGACCCCGCCTCCGTGCTCTTCGTTGAAGGCCTCGATGCGGCTCTGGACGAAGTCCAGGATCACGGCCCGTCCGCCCGATTTGCGGCGATCGGCCACGGCGGCCGTGCGCCGGCGGGCCGGCTGGCCGAGCGGATGCTTCGACTTCATGGATGCCTCCTCCTCCGCGACCCCGGGGGCCGCGGTCCGAGCGCGTACCCGGGGTTCGGCATCGACCGTCGCGGAACTCGGCTATCATACCCCAACCGGCCGCCAAACAAGAGGGCCCGGTCGCCGGTGCAGGGATTGATGTATCCACGTTCGGGCGGTGCGGTGCGGTCGGCAACTGGGTTCCGGCGGGTCGCCGGGCTACAATGCGACAGGCAAATAGGTGGCCGGCGGTGAGCGATCCGCGGCGACGGGAGGAAATGCGGCATGGCGACGAAGACCGGCGCGGACGTCCTGGTGGACTGCCTGGGCCGTTGGGGGGTGCGGCGCCTGTTCGGCATGCCGGGGTCGCACTCGACGAGCATCTACGACGCGCTGGCGCGGGCCGGGACGATCCGGACGTATCTGTTCCGCAACGAGCAGGCGGCCGCGTTCGCCGCGGATGGCGCGGCGCGGGTCACGGGCGAGCCGGGCGTCGTCTGCACGACGGCCGGGCCCGGGGCGACCAACGCGCTGACCGGCGTCGCCGAGTGCTGGGCCGACTCGATCCCGATCCTGCTGATCGCCGGCCAGGTGAATGCCGAGGCGCTCGACCGCGAGTGCGGCAACTATCACGAGATCGACCTCGAGGGGATCTTCCGCCCGGTGACGAAGTGGTGCGGCACGCTCCGCCGGGCGGACCAGATTCCGGCCCTGGTGGGCCGGGCCTTCGAGGCGATGACCCGCGGCCGTCCGCGGCCGTCGGCCCTGTTCTTGCCCCAGGACCTGATGCGCGGGCCGTGCTCGGCCGACGCGAGCATCCCGGCGTTCCCGCCGCCGACGGAGCCGACCGTCCCGGCCGACGCCATCGCCCGCGCCGCGGCGGTCCTCGCCGACGCCCGGCGCCCGATCCTCCTGGCCGGCGGCGGTGCCCTGTGGTCGAGCGCGGCCGGCTCGATCGCGGACCTCGCCCGCCGGCTGGACGCGCCGGTCATCACCACGCTGAACGCCAAGGGGCTCATCGACGAGCGCAGCCCCCAGTCATTGGGCCATGCCCGCTCGGCGCGGGCGCGCGCCGCACTCGAGCACGCCGACGTCATGCTGGCCGTCGGCTGCCGGTTCACCGAGGTCCTCACCGACTGGCGGCGGATGAAGGTGCCCGATCGACTGGTTCAGGTCGACCTGGATCCCGAGCAGATCGGCATGAACTTCCCGGTCGTGGCCGGGATCGTCGCGGATGCCGACGCCGCCTGCCGCGCGCTCATCGAGGCCCTGCCGCCCTCGCCCGCCCATCGTGGCGAGGCCGGCTGGGGCGCGCTGTGGGAACAGGCCCGCGCCGCGAGGCACCCGCGGCCCGAGTGGTTGATCGAGTCCCTGCGTTCCGTTCTGCCCGACGACGTGCCGGTGTTTACTGATGCGTGCGAGATCGGCTACCGGATGCAGGCCGACTGGCCGTCGCACGCGCCCCGGGCTTTCTTCTACCCGTCGAACTACATCACGCTCGGCTGGGCGTTCCCGGCGGCTGTCGGCGCCGCGGCGGCGCTCGAGGGCCGGCCGGTGGTCTCGGTCAGCGGCGATGGCGGGTTCGCCATGAGCACGCAGGAGCTGGCCACCGCGGTGCGCTACAACCTGCCGCTGATCGCGATCGTCCATAACGACTCGACCCTGGGTGCGATCAAGAACATCCAGGACCGCGCGCACGAGGGCCGCTATCTCGACACCGAGCTGAACAACCCCGACTTCCCCGCGCTGGCGGCCGCGTACGGCGTGCCGGCCCACCGCGCTCATGATTCGGCGGAATTCACCGCCGCGGTCCGCGAGGCGCTCGACCGCGGCGGCCCGACGCTGATCGAGGTCCCCGACCGCTGGCGGTTTTTGCGCGACCTGGCCAATCCGGTTGGGCCACGGAAGTGAAATTCCCGTGTACGGTCTTCTCGTAGGTCAGGCTTTCCAGCCTGACGGTCTTCCCGTAGGTCAGGCCTTGCAGCCTGACGGTCGGACCGCGACAGGCTGGAAAGCCTGTCCTACTTCATGCGAGCGTAACGCCAGCACCTCCGACCCCGGAACTTTGATCTCAACGCTCCCCGAGGGCTTTTCATGTCAACCAGCACGAGCCATTCCGACAAGGTTCCGGGCGAAGATCGCGTCCCGCCGGCATCGACCGAAGCCGCCTCCGCCCCGAGGCGGCTGGAGCCCTTGCCGGACAACGACCTGGCTCTCAACCTCGTCCGCACGACCGAGGCCGCCGCGCTGGGCGCGGCGCGGTGGGTCGGACGAGGTGACAAGAATGCGGCCGACGGGGGCGCCGTCGACGCCATGCGGCTGTTCTTCAACGCCGTGCCGATGCGCGGCGTGGTCGTCATCGGCGAGGGCGAGAAGGACGAGGCGCCGATGCTCTATAACGGCGAGATCATCGGCACCGGCAGCGGTCCCGAGGCGGACGTGGCCGTCGACCCGATCGACGGGACCCGACTGGTCGCGCAGGGGCAGGCCAATGCGCTCTCGGTGGTCGCGGTCGCGGCGCGGGGGGCGATGTTCGACCCGGGTCCGTGCGTCTACATGGAGAAGATCGTCGCCGGCCGCGCGGCCGCGGGCGCGATCGACATCGCCGCGCCGATCGAGGACAACATCCGCAAGGTCGCCGCGGCGAAGGGGCTGGCGGTCCGGGACGTGACCGTGATGATCCTCGACCGGCCCCGGCACGAGGAGCTCGTCCGCCGCGTGCGGACGACCGGGGCGCGTGTCTACCTGCTGACCGACGGCGACGTCGCCGGCGCGATCACCGCCGCGAGGCGCGGCACGGGCGTGGACCTGCTCTACGGCATCGGCGGCACGCCCGAGGGCGTGGTCGCCGCCGCGGCGCTCAAGTGCCTGGGCGGCGTGATCCAGGGGCGGCTGTATCCCCGCAACGAGGCCGAGCGCCGCGCGGCGCTCGATGCCGGCTACGACCTCGACCGTATCCTGACCGTGGATGACCTCGTCCGGGGCGACGACGTCTTCTTCGCCTGCACGGGGATCACCGACGGCGCCCTGGTCCAGGGCGTCCGCTTCTCCACCGACGGCGCCTCCACCGAGTCGATCGTCATGCGCGCCGGCTCGGGCACGATCCGCGTCATCCGCGGCGAGCACCGCACCGCCAAGATCCGGCAGATCTGCGGGGGCGAGGCGTAGCTCGACCCCGGCCGCGCGATCGATCGATCGATCGATCAGCCGGGCGGATTCGGACCCGGCTCCTCCGTCCGGGGCAGCTCCAGCCGGAACAGGACCATCCCCGCCAGCGTGACCAGGCTGGCCAGTCCGTAAAAGAATGCACATAACATAACAGATGTCGTTATGGTTTGACTCAATCGACATGATGCCAGGATCATCGCGGCCGCCGCGACGAGGATGCAGAGGCTCGAGACCGTCCGCCGAGGTTTCCGGTTCAGCAGGCATGCGGCGATGTGAGTCGCGACGAGCGTCGCGAGGACCAGCGCGATCACCGAGGCCACGTCAAATGCCATCGCAGCAAGAGCCAGCGTCGGCGATGGGGTGGCGGAGCGATGGAGCATGACGTCCAGTGTGAGTCGCCGCGACAGCGGCCACCCGTACCGCAGCGCCAGGCTGTCCGCGAAGTCCGGCTCGAGCAGCGGGATCCGGGAAAGAGTGATCGCCACCAGGCAAGCCGCGACGATCGCCGAGGGCCGCGGGATCTCGAACCGCCCCCATGCACCGGCCCGATCGGCTGATGTCTCGATCGAGTCGTCGATATCGTCGACGCGACCAACGACGCGGGGCATCAGGAACCTCCTGCACGCCGAGGCGTCACCCGGCCAGAAGGGGGACGGCAAGTCAATTCCATACCAGTGGTTACTTCATTTTTCATGAAGGCGCCTTCATCGTAGCCTTCGCTGTAATGGCACGCAAGCGAGTCCGCCCTTGCGATCTCTCCCGGCGCGAACGGCTCGATCACATTCGCTTACATCCCTTTTCCGAAAATCCGGGCCGGGTTGAAGTGGGATGTCGCTGAAGACCCCATGGGAGAGTTGATCCGGTCGGATCAGCCCTCGTAAGAGCGGGCAGGGTTGAACCATCTTCTCCTGGATTGACGCCGGGGGAATGTCCGCAGTTCGACATCGGCGGCCCGGACGGGGACCGGCGACCGAGGGGCATTCGCCCATCGGTCCGGCGTACGTCCGCGGTCGTGTCAATAACGGTGAGCGCGGCCTCCTCTCCCGCCGCCTCCCAGGGTGCTCCTTCCCGGTGTGGCGCCGCCGCCGCGCGGCGAGGGGGGATGCGCGCCGGGGTCGGATCGAAGAGGTCATTGAGGCCGACCGCCGGGCCGGAATGGGCCTGTAAGAAAGGGTTAAGATGATGGCGGGCCTGGGCAACGCGATTCCGCTGGATCTCGAGACGGGCGACGATGGCGCCGTCCCGTTTGCACTGGCGGCCGCCGCCGGCCGCGGCGGTCGCGAGACGGGAGCCGTGGGCAGCCGGTCCGCGACCGCGATGGGCCAGCTCGGCCTGCTGGCGGCGCCGCCGCGGCCGTCGACGGCCGAGGAAGACCGGCGCATCGAGGACTGGATCGCCTGCCAGCTCGACCTGTCGCTGGCCGTCGAGGATCGCCAGTCGCCGCGGACGGTGTGGGACCGGCTGGTGGGGAGGCTTCCGGTCGCGAGGCGCAAGGCCGGGCCTCGCCCGGTGCGCGGCGGGCCCGAGACGGCGTTCGCCGACTGGTCGCGGTTCCGCATCGCGTATCGCCGGGGAGTCACGGTCGTCCGGCTGATCGACCGGGCCCTGGTCAAGGAGCGCGACGTCAAGGAGCTGACCCGCGACCTCATCGAGCTGATCGACGCCGGCAATCACCGGATCCTGATCAGCTTCCAGGGCATCGAGCGGGCCGCAAGCTGGGTCGCGCTGGCCGTGGATGAGGCCTATCGCCGCGCCCGCTCGCGGGCCGACGACGGCGGCGAGCTGAAGGTCTGCGGCCTCTCGCCGCCGCTGGCCTCGATCCTCGACCTGGCCGGGATGGCCCCCGGCATCGAGTTGCATCCCGACGAGGAAACGGCCCTGGGCGCATCGTGGCCCGAGCCCGCGTCGCCGCGGGCGCTGCCGGTGGAGATCCTGACGGCCCTGATGGCCGGGCCGGAGGTCCCGCCGATCTCCGGTGGTGCGCCCGTGGACGGGTCGTCGGCCGCGGCGACCTCGGCATCATCCGGCCGCCGCCGCGGCTCGCGGCGCCAGGCTGCGGGCTCGAATGCGACGCGAAGCGAGCCGGGGGTCTGGCTGGTCGTGCGCATGGGCGGGTCGAAGGGGCGGCCGGTGGCGGTCCACGGGCCCCGGTTCGTGATCGGCCGCCAGCCCGACTGCCAGTTGCGGCTCGGCTCGCCGCTGGTCAGCAAGCTGCACGCCGCGATCGATCGCCGCGACGGCCGCACGTTCCTGGTCGACCTGGGCAGCACCAATGGCACCGTCCTCAACGGCCGTCCGCTCCGCGGCAAGGAGGCCGAGATCCACGACGGCGACCGCATCCAGGTCGGGCCGGCGATCTGCACGGTGGCGACCGTGGCGCATCGCGAAGGCAAGGCCCGGGTCGAGGAGCAGGTCGCCGGCTGGCTGCACGGCGACGGCCCGGCCGATCCCGCCGCGGCGCTCGACACAGCCGTCATCGCCACGTCCACGTCCACGCCGGCGCGGGACGACGAGGCCGAGCCCGATGACGAGCTGTGTATCCGCAGCGAGATCATCCAGGACGTGCTGGTCGTCACGCCCGAGCTGGGCGAGCTGGAGAGCGAGGCGACGATTGAGCGGCTGCGGACGCACCTGCACGAGCTGCTTTCTCAGCCGGTCCCGCGCCGGGTGGTGGTGAACCTCGAATATGTCGCGCACCTGACGGGCCAGGCGATCGGCGTGTTGCTGGCGCACCACCTCCGGCTGGATCGCTCCGGCGGCGCGCTGCGGATTTGCCAGGCCCGCGCCCGGATCATGGCCGTGCTGCACCAGGTCCGGCTGACGATGCTGGTCGAGTGCCACCCGACGCTCGACGAGGCGGTCCTGGCCGCGTGGCCGTCGGGGCCGCGGTAGGCCCGGACGCGCTCCGGAACGGGCCGGCTCACGACTCGTCGTCCTCGTCATCCTCGTCGAACGGATCCTCGCCGGCGTCGGGGTGGAGCGGGTCATCGGGGTCGAAGAACAGGTCGCCGAGGCCCATCGGCGTGTGCTGGCCGCCCATGGCGCGCCGGCGCTTGCGGGCGAGGTCCTCGAGGTCGGCGGCCTCCTCGCCGAGGACGCAGTAAAGCGCCTCGCGCCAGGCGGCGTCGCGGCCGATCGGGTGTCGCGGGTCCTGCGCCATCCGCTTGATGGCGAACCGCAGCAGGTTGATCCCGTCGCGGGGCGAGAAGTCGAGCTTGAGGCTGTGCGCCTGCTGGAGGAACTCGACCGTCAGCGCGAGCAGGTCGGTCTCGGCGAACGGGAGGTGATACTTGAGGATCGACATCTCGTCGTCGCGCGAGGGAAATCCCAGGCCGAGCGTCGGCTGGAGGCGCGAGAGGATGTAATCGGGCACCTCGTAGGTCGACTCGTCCTCGTTCATGGTGACGCAGACGCGGAAATCCGGGTGCGCCGGGATCGTGATGCCGGCCACGATGCTCTCGACGTAGCGGCGGTGGTCGAGCAGCGGGGCGAGGCTCGCCCAGGACTTCTCGTTCATCCGGTTCCCCTCGTCGAGGACGCAGACGCCGCCGACGAGCATCGCCGAGACCAGGGGCGAGGCGTGATAGGCGATCGAGCCCTTCTCGGCCAGGACGGGGGTGACGATCAGGTCCTCCGGGCGGGTGTCGGCCGTGCACTGGTTGATGAACAGCGGCTGCTTGCGCACCCGAGCGGCGGCCATGGCGAGCGTGGTCTTGCCGATGCCGGGCGGGCCGGTGAGCCGGGGCGAGAGCGGCAGGTCGCGGGGGTCGACGACCAGCCAGCAGGCCAGGAGCTGCCGGAGGATCGCGTCCTGCCCGATCCAGTTCTGATCGGTGGCGTCGGGGGTGCTCAGGTGGAGGGTCACGCCGCCGACCTGGAGGGTCTTGCTCACGCTCACGCTCACACCTGGGCCCGCGCCGGGCTCGCCCGCCGGGGAACGTCCGCTCGTCGCCATTTCAGCCTAGCCTGCCGCCAAGGGTTCGGGATGTCGGGTTGTGCTAGCCGTCGAAGATCCATCCAGTCTAACGCCCGGACGGGCGGCAGGCGAGTCGGGCGCCGGCCGGCGGCTTGCCGCCACGTGGTCGGTGTATGCCGCCCCCCCCCGCTTCGCGAGAACCGAATTGCCCCGTGTCGCCGGCGCGGCTACGCTCAAAACCCTCGGGCCCGCGCGGGCCGGCATGCCGCCGGTACCGGGGCCCGGCTCGATCGGAGTCCCTTCCATGGATCACGTCCCAGCGTCGGAGAAGTCCCCGGGCGTCGACGTCGAGGCCGCCACGACGCGCGACCCCTCGAGCGCCCGGCCGTCCTCGTTTCGCCAGCAGTTGCGCAACCGGCTGATCGCCGGCCTGGTCTTCGCCCTGCCGATCGCCATCACGTTCTCGATCGTCTACTGGCTCCTGATGACCCTTCAGCGCTTCGTCCTCAACCCGCTCGCCCGGCTGACCGCGGTCATCCAGGGGTACTTCCGCCAGCACCCCGCGCTCGAGAGCCTGCCCGAGTGGTGGTACGACGTCGCCTCGCCGCTGCTGGCGCTTTTGCTCGGGATCGCCACCCTCTACTTCCTCGGCCTGGCCCTGCGGTCGTGGGTCTATCGCTCGGTCGAGTGGTTCCTGCTGCACGTCCCGGTGGTCAACACGATCTATCGCGCCGTGCGGAATGTCGTCGAGTCGCTGGGCCAGCAGTTCCAGGGCGGCGGCGGGTTCAAGCGAGTTGTCCTGGTCGAGTTCCCCCATCCCGGGATGCGGTCGCTCGGCCTGGTGACGAACTCGCTCCGCGACGTGACCACGGGGCGGACGATCCTGACGGTCTGCGTGATGACCGGCGTCATGCCGCCGTCGGGGTTCACGCTGTTCGTCCCCGAGGAGGCCGTCACCAACATCGCCTGGAACGTGAATGACTCGCTCCAGGCGATCGTCTCGGGCGGGATCACCACCCCGCCGACGATCCACTATTTCGAGGGGCTCAAGACCCCCCTGCCCCCCGGCGGCGGCCCGATCGTCGACGCCGCCGGCCACTCGCTGACCGCCTCGGACGGCCACGTCGTGTGATCGGATCCGGCGCCTCGGATCGAGTCGAGCCGAGTCGAGACGACCGGTCGCGGCGGGCGAGGTATGATGATGAGGGTGCGACGCGAACCTATCAGGGCGGAGGTCCGATCATGTCCACGGGAATGATTCTGTCGCCGGGCGTGCCCGCGGTCCCCGGCTTTAACGGCTCGACGACCGAGCCGTTCTTCGGCGGCGATGTGCTGTACGAAGTCGTGGACAACGAGTTCCGGGAGCTGCCGCCGATGAGCGCAAGAGAGACGCGACTGGCTTCGATCCTGCTCCAGATCCTCGGCCCGTTCACCCGGAGCAACTCGCTGGGGTTGACCGACATGGAGATGCTCTTCCTCATCGGCGGCCCTCGCAACCTCCAGCTCCGGCCGGACGTCTCGTATGTCTCATTCCAGCGTTGGCCGAAGGGCAAGCCGGTGCCGGCGACGAACGCCTGGGACGTCGTCCCCGATCTCGCGGTCGAGATCGTCAGCCCGACGAACGGCGCCAACGAGATCATCGAGAAGGTCGAGGACTACTTCACCTGCGGCGTCCGGCGGGTGTGGGTACTCTATCCGCTGGTCTCGAAGGTTTATGACTACGCCTCGCCGACGTCGGTCCGCATCCTGACCCGCGCCGAGACCCTGCCGGGCGGAGAGCTGCTGCCGGGCTTCGAGCTGCCGCTGGCGGAGCTTTTCGAGGAGGCCGCCCCGGCGGCCGAGTGACGGGCGGAGGCCCAAGAAAATGGGCGAGGGTCGATGGATTCGCCCCCGCCCGTGCATCGGAGCCGATCGTCGCGCCGCCTCTCGGTTCCGTGCTTTACAAGAGCGTCCGCACCCTGGCCAGGACGTCGGCGACGACAGTCTGGGGCAGCGATCCGATCCGGTCCGCCCTGCGAGCCCGCCAGTCCAGGCTCTTGATCTGGTCGGCCAGCACCGCACCAACGACCGGCGATCCCGCCGGAATCGGGACCTCAAATGGGTAACCCTTGACCTGGCTCGTGATCGGGCACATCAGCGCCAGGCCGACCTTTGCATTGTAGGCGCGCGGTGACAGGATGACCGCCGGTCGCCGGCCGGCCTGCTCGTGGTCGGCCTGGGGGGTCAGGGTGATCCAGACCAGGTCACCTCGCTCCGGTTCGTAGACCGCCGCCGGCATCACCAGGTCTCCTCGCCGACGGCCGCTCCCGTCGAGACCTCGCCGTGCAGGTTCTCAGGCGTCACCTGCGCCAGCAGGCCGGCAAGATCCTCGCCGGGCTTGCTGGATCGGCGGACGACTTCCGCCGGGATGATGACGATCTCATCGCCGCGCTCCTCGAGGAGGATGGACGAACCGGCCTTGAGTCGGTGGCGGCGTCGCATTTCCGACGGGATCGTAATGGCTCCGCGCTCGCCCACCACGGCCGCGATCGGGCCTTGCGGGCCCGAGGGCGAACCGGCAGCCGGTTGGATGTCCAGCACATCATCTGCCGGCACCTTCAAGGACTCGTCCGTGGTCAGCCCGTCGGGCCCGATCCCAGCGACGCGGACGTGCCTGGCTCCTTCTTTCAGGATCGCCCAACGCTCGCTCGCATTGTAGCCTCGAAGTAGGCAGGTACGCGAGAAGCTTCGCCCTCCACTGGCCTTGGTGAGACGAGGCATGATTTTTGTCCTTTTGTTGCAAAGATTCTGAAAATCAGACACCGAAGGCGATTGTGGGACGGTCGCCGTCGCCTGTCAACGAAAAAGGGGCACCGAGGACGAATCCCCGGTGCCCCTGGATGGAACGGTCCTGTACGATCGTTGGCGATCAATACATGTCGTCATACCCGCCGTGGCCGCCGGCGGGCTTCTTCTCGTCGTCCTTGGGTGCGTCGGCGATCAGGGCGTCGGAGGTGAGCAGCAGGGTGCTGACGCTCGCGGCGTTCTGGAGGGCCGAGCGGGT